>NZ_MPPE01000031.1:0-4797 GCF_001896645.1 Tepidanaerobacter sp. EBM-49 | reverse complement strand
TACAAAATCCTTTAAGATTCTAAGCACCTCTTCTTCATCAAGATTTCCCAAAGCTTCGGTTAAATGTTTAAAGTCTGACATTGATGGAAACCTCCTCTTGTAGTTATATGTATATACAAGTTATATTTTAAGTATACAAGACTTGACAAAGACTGTCAATACTTTTTTGAACATTAATTTTTTATACTATTTTTTGATTACATATAAGCAATATACCGACCCTACTAAATCTCCTTCGAGTTTTGCGGTAAGGCCGGTATATAGTGTAGTTTACTAAAAAATTACAAACAGATACTAATACTAAATTAAGGAAACCTTAGAAAAACGTAAAAAGCATTTCTTCATACATCTGAAGTTTTTGAGCTATTATAGGTTCTAACTCCGGGCTAATATTCGGATGTTTTTCCTTATATTCTTCCCATGTTTGATAATATTTAGATTTAAATGCTTTTATCTCTCCAGTATCAACAAATTTTTTTCCTTTATTAGCATCAGAAGCAAGGGGCTCACCTGCATTGTTGTAATATGAGTTTTCGGCAATATATCGTGTTACTGCAGTGTAATTCTCTATATTTGCGCTGTCTATTGATATCAAGCTCTTGTCAAAATCAAAATAGTATCTGCCTCCCGGAGCCATTATATCCAAAAGTTCTTTTGCTTTATCTACACATTCTTGTTTTGTCGCTGTTTTAAGATATGTCATCGGATAAAGACCAGATAAAATATGTCTTTTGCCCAGTTTTTCTTTAATTACCTTTGGATCACCAAATTCAAAAGCTATGCATGTATTTTCAGGAAGCTCATACAAATGATCTAGGTATCTCATCCAATCATGGTCGCAAAACATAAAGACTCTCTGTCCTTTATCCGCCAATGCTTGAATTGTTCGCGAGAATGTAGGCCAATAAATATTTTCAAAATCGCTTGTCCTTAAAAACGGAGCCATATGCAATGGCATAAATGTTTGTCCGTATTTTGAAATTACCGGCGGTGTGCCCATTTTTACTATCATAGGTAGGATTGCTTCACATGCTTCTGCCACTTTTTCCGGGCATCTTCTCAGATCCATAACTATTCCTTTAAAACCGCGGAGAAAATCTGCAATATAATCTAGGGGAGAAAGAGCCATGCCGGCAGATTCTGGTGGTATTCTATAAAAACCATACTTTTCTATAAGTTTTTCATCTATTTGTGCATATCTATCAAGATAATCAAAATGTGCTTTAACTGCTTTTGCATATACAATAGAGCGAGTGACTGGATCGGTATCTAATTCTTTGTCCATTCTTGGAAGTGCTTTTTCCATAATGAATTCATGAGGATTTTTGATAAAATCATCATATTCATCCGCCTCCATAACAGATACTTCCGGATGTTGAATAAATCCTTTAGAACCCATAACGTTCGTTCTAGAGCCTAATATCTGATATCCTATAGGCGGCCTTGCAGGCCCTAGCGGATAAAGGTCTGAACCTGTTATCTGGCAGGCCTTGTCCATCGCTTCTTCTACACCTTCTAATGTCCACTGAGTTTTAGCAAGAGGTAGTCCGGCATATTGAATGCAAAACTCTATTCCAATATTGCCGCCTACCGGCACTCTTTTTGGGACCCTTCCATCAGCAAGATCATGAAATATCTGGGCCCTTTCTTGCTGCAATTCTTTGGCATTTTTCATTATAATATTCACCTTCTTAATTTGCGTCAGCCGATGATTTTTGAAACGGCTGCAGTTTTGCATATTCTAATAAATCAGAGTATCGATGACAAATAAGGTATAACCATATCAGTGTATTTATTATATGCCTTTCTCATAAGAGGATCTACTTTTTCACATACCGGCGGGTAGTCGCTGATAAATTCCTCATACGAAACTATATATTTCGATTTAAATTCAGGATAATTTTGTGAAAACTTTATTACAGAATCTTCCTTTTTGGCAGTTGTGACCTTTTTGCCGGCATTTGTATATTTTGAATTTGCAAGCACATATTCCATTACTGCTACATAGTTTTCAGGATTAATATCGGTTATGCTTAGTGCTTGTTTGTCAAAACCAAATATATAATTTCCACCAGGTGCCAAAATGTCTATTAGTTCCTTGGCTTTATCGATGCATTGCTGCTTAGTCCCTGTTTTTAGCAGTGATATTGGATAAAATCCGCTCAGTACCATTTTTTTACCGAGCTTATCCTTAAATTTGACAGGGTCACCGTATTCCATTGCAAGCCTAGTGCCTTGGGGCAATTCTTGAAGGTAGTCGATGTAACGCGTCCAATCATCCTCACAGAATATAGACATGGCTTGCCCTCTTTCAGCGCAAATGTGGCAAAGTTTGTAAAAGGTGGGCCAATAAAACTTTTCAAAATCCTTTGTGTTTAGGAATGTGGCCATATGCGTCATTATCATGTTTGCTCCAAAAATTGAAGTTTCAGGGGTCCTTCCTGCCCATATAGCATAAGGCATTAGTGCTTCCATTGCTTCGAGTACTTTTTCAGGCTGGCGCTTTATATCAACCACTATTTTAGTAAATCCTCGACAAAAATCAGCTAAAAAGTCAAAAGGCACAAGCTGAAGGCCCATTGTTCCGGGTGGCGGGGAGAAGAAGCCGTATTTTTCCACTAACTTTTGATTGCTTTTATCAAATGCTTCCTGCTGATCCATTTGAGCTAAAACTATCCTTGTAAAATTCACGCTTCTTGAAATCGGATCTGTATCAAGGCCCGGATTTAGTCTGGGTATAATTTTTTCAACCATAAATTCAAAGGGGTTTTTAATAAATTCATCATACTCATCAGCTTCAAATCCTGAAACTTCCGGATGCTGAATCATTCCGGTTTTGCTCATTACAAAAGCTTTGGATTTTTGAAACATGATTGCTATCGGATTTCTAACCCAAGCCATCGAAAAACTGTCTCCCCGTACTAGTTCCATGGCTTTTTCACCAATCTCTTCTAAGAGTTCCTCTGTATATTGGTACTGAGTAGTCATGAAATCCTTGCCTGCATATTCTATAAGATATTCCGGACTTAATCCGTCATGAACAGGAAATCTGTCTGGAATAATTCCTGAATAAACGTCTTCATACAGCTTGGTACGATATTCTCTAAGCTCATTTGCATTCATCCAAACTCCTCCTTAGTATTAGAGCGGTATTTCGCGTTTTATACATTAAAGCTAAAGCTTATTCATTTTGTGTATTTAGCCCCATTACTTCCATAACTTTTTCGTCTGTAAGCTTATAAAACATGGCAAAAAGTATAAAACTTATCACACCGCATATTATAGGTATAGATGTAGTAAGATCTACTAT
This sequence comes from Tepidanaerobacter sp. EBM-49, assembly GCF_001896645.1. Lineage (NCBI taxonomy): Bacteria > Bacillati > Bacillota > Clostridia > Thermosediminibacterales > Tepidanaerobacteraceae > Tepidanaerobacter > Tepidanaerobacter sp. EBM-49. Next base: position 1,487 of record NZ_MPPE01000031.1, on the reverse strand, counting down.
GCTGTTTACAAGCTCAGGCGTTGTTCCAACTGTTGGATCGTAGCCTACTGCGGCAAGGCCATACCCTACTACTGCACCGCTTAGTGCGACTCCGATTTTTGTCGGCATTGCAGACATAGACATTATAAAAGCTGTAGCATCTTTTCCTGTTTTCCATTTTCCGTATTCCGCTGTATCAGAATAAAGGGCAGCTCCCATAGCCATACCGCTTGCTCCTATCAGTGCTCCAAGGCTTGCAAGGCTTATAAAAATCACCGGGTTTCTTCCGCCGGTTAAACGGACTATAGTAAAAACAATTACGTTAACTATTGTAGTTAGTAAATATGTGTTCTTTTTTCCTAATTTTCTTATAATATAAGGGGCAATAAGACTGCCAATAAAGCTACATACCGCCGTGCCAAAAAGATGGATAGAAATCATGTCAAGGTTTCCTATTACATATTTGTAATAGTATGACAATAATGCAGAAATTCCGAACATGCTTAGTGCTTGTAAAGTACTTACAGTAAATAGTGTTAGAAGCTGGCTATTCGTAAATAATTGCTGGAACATTTCTGCAGGAGAAATACCTATACCGCCTTTCCCCATTTTTTTATTTGGGTCATAATAGTCATAGCCTTCGCTTTGGCGAAATAGGTTCCAATACCCCAACACCTGAATAATAGCAAATATCACTACTGTAAATAAAAATCCTCTTCCCTGATCTCCTCTGCCAAAAAATTCTACTAGTGGCATGCAGGTTAATGAAAACACGATGCTGGATGCCATCATAAATTGGACATTTCTTTGCGAAAGTGTCATTCTTTCTTGAGGAGTTTTTCCCAGAACTGCTATTAAGCCTGCATGTGCATTAAATGCAAAATTAACGCAAATATGTGCTATAACATAGCATGTTCCGAGAAATATACCTTTAGTTATTGGATCAAAGTCAGGATTGGTAAACATTAAAATAAAAAACAAACATGTAAACGGCGGTGCAAGCAAAATCCACGAGCGGTATTGACCCCACTTAAGCTGAACAGATTGTATGATGCCGCCTGTAATAGGTACGGAAATCATGTCGCAAATCCGTGCAATCAGCAAAATCGTTCCCATTAAAGCTGCGTTTATCATGGCAACATCAGTGAGGAAATAAGCATAGTAGGTTACAGCTACCATCATCATTAAATTAAATGCAAAGCTTACAAACCCATAGCTGTTTATAAGTTTACTTGTAACCTTTTTTGAAGCTTCTTGCTTCATTTAAATCCTCTCCTTAAATCCCCTTTTTATTTATTTTGTTTTTATAATGCAGCCTTTGCTAGTTACTTTTGCTTTTTTCATATTCTTTTTCCTTAACCCACCCCTGGCATATTTTTACTCCTTCAGCAGCATTTGTCGTCCAGGCATCTGCCCCCACATGTTCACACACTTCCTGGTTTACCGGGTTGCCTCCTATTATCACTTTAACCTTGTCTCTTAGACCTGCTTCTTTAAGGCCGTCTATT
>NZ_MPPE01000058.1:0-67821 GCF_001896645.1 Tepidanaerobacter sp. EBM-49 | reverse complement strand
AACCACTTGACCACGGGGCCACAAATGGTGAGCCATCCGCGACTCGAACGCGGGACGCCCTGATTAAAAGTCAGGTGCTCTGCCGACTGAGCTAATGGCTCATTAAAACAGCAGTTACTATATTACTATAAAAGTTTTAGGCTGTCAACCCTTTTTTTAAAAAGCGAGCAGAGAAGCGAGCACAGAGACGGTTCTTTCGTGTTGTTTTTTGATGCAGTTAGGATGAAAAGATTAGTTTTTCAGCAGTCTCTAACCGTCCCATGTTCCTTCCCCTGCTCCTTGTGTATGTTCTCCTGTGCTGTTAAATCTTATACACGTTTTAATATCTCCCTTGCAACTATTACTCCCGAAGCCGATGCCTGGGCGAGGCCACGAGTCACGCCAGCTCCATCCCCTGCTGCAAAAAGATTTTTTATTTGCGTCTCAAGACTAGAGGTCAGCGCCGGACGAGCCGAGTAAAATTTGACTTCTGCACCATAAAGCAGGGTGTGATAGGAATTTACGCCAGGCACAACTTTGCTTAGGGCCTCTAACATCTCTAAGATGCTTACCATATGCCTGTAAGGAAATACTAGGCTCAAGTCTCCCGGCGTTGCTTCTTTTAAAGTAGGCTCCACCAGTCCTCTTTTTATGCGTTCAGGCGTAGACCTTCTTCCTGAAAGCAAGTCTCCAAGCCTCTGGACAAGTACACCGCCGCCTAACATATTCGCCAGTGTCGCAATATTCTTGCCATATGCGATGGGCTCCTTAAAAGGCTCAGTAAATGTCTTGCTTACCAGCAGTGCAAAGTTTGTGTTTTCTGTTCTGCGGTCGGAATAGCTATGGCCATTTACCGTTACAAGACCATTGTTGTTTTCCATAACTACTTCGCCATAGGGATTCATACAAAAAGTCCGGACTTTATCATCAAAGGACTTGGAATAGTATATTAGTTTTGATTCATATACTACATCAGTTAAATCTTCCATTATAACAGCCGGAACCTCTACTCTAACTCCGATGTCCACAGGGTTAATCGACATTGGAAGCTTTAAAGAACCTGCTTGCTTTGAAAACCACTCAGATCCCTCCCTGCCAGGCACCACGACTACATAATCGGCAAAATATTCATTGCCATCTGCGGTTTTTATTCCTCGCACTCGGGTATCTTCAACAATGAGTTTTATAACCTCAGTATTTGTTTTTATCTGGACTTTTTGTTCCAGATAATCCTTCATATTTTTTAATATTTTTGCGCAGGTTTCAGTTCCAAGATGTTTTAATTTTGCAGGTATGAGTCTTAAATCAGCAGTAGCTGCTTTTCGTTGCAGCTCTCGAATTTTTTCATCTTCTGTGCCATAGATTTCCTTTGTCCCGCCAAATCTTACGTATATGCTGTCCACATAATTTATTAATTCCATTACTTCTTCTTTTGGCAAATATTCATCAAGCCAGCCCCCGAATTCTGTGGTAAGTGTAAGCTTACCATCACTGAAAGCTCCTGCCCCTCCCCACCCGCTCACAATCGAACATGGGTTGCAACGCATGCATTTGGTGCTGGTTTTTTCTTTCAAGGGGCATTTTCGTTTCTCGATATCTTCTCCTTTTTCAATAACAAGTATTGAAAGCTCGGGGGCATGTTCTATAAGCTCAAGGGCTGTAAAAATGCCGGCAGGGCCGGCTCCTACTATAATTACGTCATATTTTTCGCGCATAAAAATACCTACTTTCAGTTCCAAAAGTTTATACATTAATTTTTGAGCTAACTTGAGTTTGACGAAATTTCTCCAAGCTAGCAAATTTTGTGAATTTAGGAAGCCATACCAGCTCCACAGTGCCTGTAGGGCCGTTGCGCTGTTTGGCAATTATTACTTCTGCAATATTCTTTTTATCCGTATCCGGATTGTAGTAATCTTCCCTGTACAAAAATGCTACTACATCAGAGTCCTGCTCCTGACTGCCTGACTCACGAAGATCACTTAAAATCGGCTTGTGATCGGCTCTCATTTCCGGTGCTCGTGAAAGCTGTGAAAGAGCTACAACCGGCACCGAAAGTTCTCTTGCTAAAGCCTTAAGTGCACGAGAAATTTCGGAAATCTCTTGCTGCCGGTTTTCAGAACCTATACGGCCTGACATAAGCTGAAGATAATCAATTATTACAAGACCTAGACCTTTTTCTGCTTTCAATCTTCTTGCTTTTGCCCTAAGTTCTAAAGAAGAAATGCCGGGAGTATCATCTATATAAATCGGTGCCTCTGAAAGCGGCCCCATAGCCCTTGCCAGCCTTGGCCAATCCTCTTCTTCTAGTCTTCCCGTCCTAAGTTTGTGGCTGTCCACATTAGATTCGGCGCAAAGCATTCGCTGAACTAACTGTTCTTTGGACATTTCCAAGCTAAAGATGGCTACAGGAATACTGTGGCGAATCGCGGCATTCTGTGCGATGTTTAAAGCAAAGGCAGTTTTACCCATGCTGGGTCTTGCAGCAATAAGGATAAGGTCTGATGGCTGCAAACCGGAAGTTTTTTCGTCAAGGTCGGGAAAACCGGTAGGCACGCCGGTAATTCCTCCTGCAGAATTGTATAGTTTTTCTATATGTTCAAATGTGTCAAACAGTATCTCTTTTATATGATGAAAGTTTTCAACGCGTCTTTTTTGTGCAATCTCAAAAATTCTTCGCTCGGCTTCATCTAAAAGCTCTTCCACTTCGCGTTGGGCATCATATGCCATAGATAATATTTCGGAGGTAGTATTGATAAGTCGTCGGATAATCGCCTTTTCTTCCACAATCTTGCAGTAGTATTCTACATTTGCGGCAGTAGGTACTACCTCCGTAAGATAAGTAAGATAAGTCACGCCGCCGATTTGTTCCAATATTTTGGCAGATCTTAGAGCCTCTGTTACTGTTACAAGATCTGCCGGCTCTCTGTTTTCATACAAATTTACTATAACTTCAAATATACTTTTATGAGAATCTTTATAAAAATCTTGGGGCTGAAGCTTTTCAGCAGCTACAACAATGGCTTCTTTCGATAAAAGCATTGATCCTAAAACCGACTGCTCTGCCTCTAGATTATATGGAGGAACTTTCAAGCTGTCCATATATGTCGTCACCCTTCGACTATTTTAACAGTAAGTTTTGTCTGCACCTCGGGCGCAAGTTTTACTTCAACTGCATAATTTCCAAGAGATTTTATCGGTTCATCAAGCTCTATTTTACGCTTATCTATGTTAATTTTGCACTGCGTTTTTAGCGCATCCGCCACATCTTTAGATGTAACCGAACCAAACAATTTTCCGTTTTCCCCTGATTTTACTTTGATTGTGACCGTCATATTTGAAAGTTTCTCAGCAATCTTTTTTGCCGTCTCTATCTCTTTTTGCTTCTTTTTCTCCATTGCGGCTTTTTCCTGTTCTAATTGCTTTACGCTTCCTTCTGTAGCTTCAATGGCCAAATTCCTGGGAAATAAGTAATTTCTTGCATAACCATCGGCTACATTCACCATGTCTCCTCTTTTTCCGAGACTCTTCACATCTTCCAGTAATATAACCTTCAATTTGTTTCACCTTCCTTCAAGTGTTTCAAAATTGCCTCTTTAACTTTTTCAATAGCCTCTTCCATAGTCACATTAGAAAGTTGAGCTCCCGCTACGGTCATATGTCCGCCTCCGCCTAATTCCTCCAAAATTCTGTGAACGTTTATATCTCCTAAAGAACGAGCGCTTATTGTTATCCTTTCTCCCATGGGGGCTAAAACAAAGGAGGCAGAAATTCCCTTTAGTCCTATAAGGCCATTGGCAGCCTGAGCAGCTGCAACTGTCGGATTTTTAGGTTCCTCATCAAAATATGAAATAACCACATGTTCTGCCACCTGCTGCGCTCTTTGCAGTACCTTTGCCCTTTCGTAAACCGCATCTGCATCCTCTTGAAATAGTTTGTATACCATAGTGGGATCTGCTCCTGCTCGTCTAAGATACGAAGCTGCTTCAAAGGTCCGGGCGCCGGTTTTAAACGCAAAGTTACGCGTATCTACCGCAATACCTGCTAGCATGGCAGTTGCAACGATTGGTGAAATTTTAATATCATCGCCCATGTATTGTATTATCTCTGTTACTATCTCGCTGGTTGACGATGCATAGGGTTCTAAATAAACAAGCAATGCCTTATCTATAAATTCTTCGCCTCGGCGGTGGTGATCTATTACAACTACTCTTTCGGCTTTCTCAAGAATTTTTTGCGACATTAAAAGTGAAGGCTTATGTGTATCTACAACTATAAGCAGAGTCTTTTTAGTAATCTTGTTTAATGCTTCAGATTCCTCAATAAAGCTTCCCTTTATCTCCTCATCTGTAAGTAGGAGTTCAAGAAGGGAATCAACCGACGATGTTTGTTCAGGGGTCAAGATTATATATCCCGGTTTATTCATGCTTTTTACCGCATTTGCCAGGCCCGCCGCAGCTCCAAGGGCATCCATGTCTAAAAACAGGTGTCCTATTATCATCACCGAGTCCGACTCTTCCACTAAATCCCCCAGTGCATGAGCAATTACTCTGACTCTGACACGGCTGTATTTGTTCATTTCTTCGGTCTTGCCGCCGTAAAAATACGTCTTTCCTTCAGCTTTCACTACTGCCTGGTCTCCGCCTCTGCCAAGACAAAGCTCTAAAGCGTTTTGCGCTATTTTTCCCGCTTTTGTTAAAGATGGCTCACCGTAAGCCGCTCCTATGCTGAGCGTCGGAGTCATAGTTTTGCCTGCCTTAATTTCTCGAATCGCATCGAGTATATTCAGCTTTGCTTCCTCTGCCTTCTTAAAATCCTTTAGGCTCATTAGTACCAAATATTTGTCATTATCGTATTTTCTCACAAGTCCGTTGTAATTATATACCCATTTTGTTATTGTTTTATCTATCTCTGCAAGAAGTTCTAATCGGTTTTCTTCTCCACAAGCTACCATGACTTCATCAAAATTGTCTACATAAACATAACAGACCACAGTCTCTTTTTCTCTAAGCTGCAGCTTTAGATTGTATATCTGTGTTATATCGTCAAAATAATAAATCTGGAGCATCTTTTCAGGTTTCTTGTTATTAGCCTGGATTTTGACCTTTTTGACTAAAAAGCGCTCACTGCCAATGTCAACTTCTGCCGGTTCTTTCTCTAAGGTTTCAAGCACATCAGCAGATAATATATCAACTACATGGGATATACGCTGACCTGGTTTTTGGATTTTATTTGTAAAAGCCATATTTTCCCAGATTATCCTATCGTTTGCGCCCGTAAGGGCAATGGCAGAACTTGTCTTATTCGCTATTTCTTTCCAAAGCGCCTTATTAAAAGACACTGTAGGTTCGATAATTGAAGGCAAGGGCTTACCTTCCTTTGCAGACAACAAGTAGTAAAGGAGCAGAGCGAGAATAGGTAAAAGCGCTGCCGCTATTTTGTAGTCGTAAAATATACAGGTGATTGCGGCAAGAATCGCTGTAAAGAAAACTGCCGCCCAAAGGACTCGTTTCTTACTTTTTTGTGTCATGGCAAATACCTCGCATGATAATTATGTTTTGCATTTAACTATATCTTGCGAAAATTGAACAGAACATCAAAGAAGCCTGCGAAAAACACTATTTGTAAGAATAAAGGATTGAAAAGGACAAAGAAAGCAATAATGGCCCTAAAGAATTTTCCTACGTTAAATTTTGCAAGGTAATAAGTGAGCAGTGACAAGCCTTGTAGAAAAAGTATGCATCCAAAAACAATAACCAAATTCATTCCAATAGCCTTAAGTATTCCCTTTGGCCAATATGGCTCTAACATTACCAATACGCTTCCTAAAAGGAAAATTGCTACAGTATAATCCGGAAACCGCCACAAGACAAATGGAGTAAAATCTCTAAGCTTTTGTCCCATGCGCGACATTACTGCCTTTGTAATCATATAGGTTAGGAATGCATCAAAAACTGATGCTATTATGAAGATGGCAGGAATTATAAGAGGTAAGATGTCTAAAGCTTTGTTAAAACTTTCGACTGTGGTTTCTATTGCTTTAGGATCTACACCGAGTTTATTGTAAAATTCAGTGGTCATCGAAATTGATTCTTTTAAAATGTCTAGTTCTTGTGTAATGGGATTTATCCCAATTACCCACATGCTAATAAGCATTAGTATCAAAATAGAAATCATGGAAGCTACACTGCCAAAGGCTATTACTTTAAAAGGAGAAGCATCTTTTTTTATAGCCCATCCTATAACCAGGCCTAAAATTCCGAAACCTAGTACAATGCCTACAGCTTGGAAGGGACCGCTTACCATTGCTACTATTATGCCGGCTACTATCATAGAAAGCGTGGCCGTCCTTATCCCATGTCTTACAACAAGTATGACGATTGGCACCGGCCATACCAAGGTAGCAAATGTGCCCATTATCGGCATATATATCGCCATTAAACTGAGGATAACATTTATTGCGGCAAGCAGCGCTCCCTCGATAAGAGATTTGGTGCTATTGGATTGCATCAAATTTACCTCCTTGTTATGGCAAAAAAGAGAGGGTAGACCCTCTCTATTCCGATGTAAATGGTAGCAAAGCGAGATTCCTTGCTCTTTTTATTGCAATTGTAAGCTGCCGTTGATGTTTTGCGCAATTGCCTGTGATGCGCCGAGGCAGGATCTTGCCACGCTCAGTTATATATTTCCGTAAGCGGCCATATTCCTTATAATCGATATGTTCTATCTTATCTGCACAAAAACTGCAAACTTTTTTCTTTTTAACTCTTTTTGGTTTCAAGTTATATTCCTCCTTTCAATTGCTTTTAGAAAGGCACTCCGTCGCCCTCTATGTCATCTAAGCCGGGATCAAAACTAAAATCTGCATCAAAATTGTCAGGACTGTCATCATTGGGTCCGGATTTGGCTTTATCCAAAAACTGGACAGTATCAGCTACGACCTCTGTCACATATTTGCGCTGGCCGTCTTTTCCGTCATATGACCTAATCTGCAGGCGTCCTTCAACTGCTACAAGGCGTCCTTTTGTAAGGTTTGCAGAACATATTTCAGCAAGTTTCCGCCATGCTACGATTCTTATAAAATCCGCTTCTCTTTCACCTTTTTGATTTACAAAAGGCCTGTCTACAGCTATAGTAAATTGAGTTACTGGAACGCCGTTAGCCGGTGTAAATCTAAGTTCCGGATCCCTTGTCAATCTGCCTATCAATACAATTCTGTTTAGCAAGGTTTCCACCTCTTATTTTTCTTTGTTGACAACTAAAAATCTCATGAGTCCGCTGGTAATCTTGTAAATTCTTTCCAGCTCCTGAGCTGTTGCGGGGTTTGCGGTAAAATTCATTAAGAAATAATACCCTTCTCGTTTGTCGTTTATTGGGTATGCAAGTCTCATCTTGCCCCATTCTTCGACATCTGAAACCTGTCCGCCTTGCTCTTCGATCAGACCCTTAAATTTGTCAACAAGTGATTTTACTTCATCTGTTTCAAGATCAGGGTCAACAATAAATACGGTCTCATAATTTCTCATCTTTTTCACCTCCATGGACTAAATCGGCCCCGGTTTTTCCAGAGCAGAGATGCCGAAGGTATTATACCATTAATCAATTTTGTTTTCAAGTTCATCATTTTTTGCTTGAACTAGAATTTTTCGAACGCTTTTTTCAAATTTGTTTCGGGGAATCATTACTTTTCGGCCGCAGCCTGTGCATTTTATTCCAAAGTCCATACCGACTCTCCATATTTGCCAGGTATCGCTGCCGCAGGGGTGCTTTTTCTTCATTTGAACTACGTCGCCCACATTATACGTCAATTGTCCTTCCCCCTTTTGCTTTCTCTTTTTATGTATACCATCCTGGGATATGGTAGCTCTATTTCATTTTCACCAAATTTTTCCAAAATTGCTTTCCTAAGCTGTCTTTCCACATTCCACTGCTGCATTGGGATTGTTTTTGCAAGTATACTTATTTCTATATCAGTTTTTCCTAAATTTGCTATGCCAAGTATCGAAGGAGCTTCAACTAATATCTCTTGATTATTTTTAGTAACTTCCTCACAGGCACTTTTTAGTGCTTCAAGGGCATCCGGCAAGTTTTCTTCATAAGCTACGCCTACTGTAACCATTGCCCTCATGGCGCCTCGCGAATGATTTGTAACTTTTGTTATTTCTCCGTTAGGAATGGTGTGCAGTTGTCCCCCGAAATCCCGAAGTTTTGTTGTTCTGATACCTATTTCTTCAACTGTTCCCCCAACACCCGCCGCCTCAATATAATCTCCTATATTGTACTGATCTTCTAGTATAATGAAAAAGCCGGATATAACATCTTTTACCAGATTTTGAGCTCCAAAGCTGAAGGCAAGACCACCTATTCCTGCAGCTGTAAGCAAAGACGCAGTATTTATTCCCAGAATATCCAGGATATTCACACCTGCCACAAAATATGTCCCATACCTTACAATGCTTTTTAAAAGGCTTGCCATAGTCCTTGTCTTGTTTTCATCGACAGGTTGTTTGCCATAGTGCCCTCTTGAAAAAACCTGTGTTACAAATCTTTCCGCAATCTTGATAAATATGACTGCCGCATACCACACTATTAAAATTTTTACAAGGGGTACAGCAAATGCAGGAAGTTTGCTAAGTAAATCATTATATAGTTGTGACATATTATTCAAAACACCGTCACCTCACGATAAAGCTGAGCAAACAGAGTTTTTTACAAACGCTTTATATAAATTTTATCACAATAGGGCTGATGAAGTCCAAAAATCTTAAATGATTTAAAATATACGAGGCATTTAAACCTTTTTCTAGAAAATTTTCGGGGAATGCAACAATAAAAGGAAATATTACAGTGTTTAATATGGCAATCCATAGGGCTGTCTGCACTACGTTGAATATTCCGCCACAAAGCTTATTAAGTGGTGACAAGCCGACTATTTTTATCAATCCGCCGATAAAATGAGCAATAAGTACAAATCCCAACTGGACCAATAAAAATACCGCAAAAAAACCGAGAGCTTTTAAAGCAAGGTCAGCAATACCGTTTGTGTTTATTGCGCTTACAGGACCTGAATTGTTTAAAATCGGCTCTTGTAATAGTTTACTCAGAACTTTATCTAAGCCTAAACGGTTTTTAAGAAAGTCTGCAGCTGTATCTCTATAAAATATGCCTGCCCATATGCCAATGACAACTCCGGCCGTCTTAAATGCAGCTAATATAAAGCCCTTTGAAAAACCATTTATAAAGCTTTTTATAAAAAAGGCAATTAAAACAATATCTACCCAGTTCATATTGTCCATATTGCCGCCTCCCCTGTTTTGCCGTCTACAAGCTTATAAGCTCGAGGCAGAGAACGTGCAGCCGATATTACCCCTTAAAAAGCCTGATTAAGACATATAAAATTAAAGCTACTGCAATAAAACCCAATATACCCGTACCGGTGTATGAAGATGTTGCCCTTTGTCTTTTGCCCGGTTTATCTTTTTGCGGGTTTCTCAGCTGCTTATTGGAAAGCTCTACTGATTTTTTGTAGAATTTTACAAATTTATCTATTTCTTTTTGTTTCTTATAAATTACCGCAAGATTATTGTAAGGAATTGGGTTGTCCGGATCCAGGTCTATGGCTTTTTCGTAACATTCCCTTGCTTTTTCTAATTCTTCCTTTTCAAAAAAAATGTTACCTAAGTTGCTGGCTGCGGAGGAAAGTTTCGGATCCAGTTCTAGCGCCTTTTTAAAATAAGCTTCGGCTTCTTCATTATTTTTTTCATAGGCTGCAATAACCCCTAATTTGTTATATGCTTTTGCATTATCCGGCTCATCATTTATTATTTGCTCGTATATGCGGCGCGCTTCTTCGTATTCGCCGCACTCTAGATGCTTTTCGGCTTCCATCATGAGTTCATCCACAAAAAATCTCCCTCTGTTTCTATAAAACTTCTTTATATTAACATTCTATATTTTATTCCAAAAACCTTTTTTAAACTCTGCAATATTTTAATCTTTCACAGGGGTTATAACGCTCAATGCCCTATTTACTATTGAAAACCGCACCGGCGTGAATCCTTTTGCATCTCCGTCTACCTGCACCCTTACAGGTTTAGCAAATTCTATTTCAACATTTTTCCCTCTTATAACCTCAAAACAGCGATGCTTTTTATGGCTTCCTGTAAATACCGAAGGTAGGAACCGCAAGATTTCAGCTCTACTCATATCATTTATAATGCACACATCGAGCAATCCGTCATTTATTATACCGTCTGGGTTTATCATCATGCCTCCTCCGAAGTAGCGTGCATTTGCGGCAAGTACAAGCCAGGGCTTGCGAAAGTATTTTTTCCCGTCAACTGTGATCACAGCGTTGCAGGGACTATAGCGCGCAAGATTCCAGACAAGACTTGTCACGTAGGCTAAGGTTCCGTTTAAAAATTTTAGATTTGAATTTGTCATATTAGCAACTTCTGCATCAAAACCAGCTCCTGCTATATTGATAAAGTAACCATCCTGAAACTTTCCCAAATCTGTAAAAGCAAGATTTTTTCCCTCTTCAATGATTTCAAGGGCATAGCGCGGATTTTCAGGTATCTTAAGTGTCTTTCCAAAATCGTTGCCGGTTCCTGCAGGAATTATTCCAAGCCTTATATCACTTCCTGCAATGCCGTTTACAACTTCTGATATTGTGCCGTCTCCTCCAACTGTAACTATAACCTCATAGCCTAGTTTTTTGGCATGTTTTGCAATTTGTGTTGCATCGCCGCATCCCTGTGTAAATTCATATTCGTATGGAAAATTTATATAAGGCCTTATATCCTTCCATACTTTGGCGCTTCTCTTTCTTCCTGCAACAGGGTTGATTATAAACAATGTTTTCAAGTATCTCCCACCTTATACAAAGCAAAACCCAACTTTAAGTTGGGTTTGACGTTTCTGCACTTTTATTCTTTTTAATAGGAATCGGCTCACTTTTTTGTGTCTCGCCTTTCATTTCACATTTTCCGTTAAAAAAAGCTCCATCTTCAACAAGTAGGCCAGCTGCCTTTACGTCCCCTGTTAGTTTACCTGTATTTTTAAGTTCCAACTTGCCGTCCAAGCAAATATTTCCCTCATATGCCCCTGCAACTATGGCATTTCTTGCCTTAACATTTGCAGTAACTTTTGCGCCTTCTCCTACAATCAAGTCTCCATCGCATTCCATATCGCCATCAAATTGGCCTTCTATGCGCATAAGGCCTGAGGCTTTTATTGTGCCTGTAAATTTAGCATTTTTCCCTAAAATCGTATCTATTTTATCTGAATTTGTTATTATGGGTTCATCTTTTTTTCCAAACACGTAATTCCTCCTCACTCTAGATAATTTTTTGGATCTTGGAGCTGTCCATTAAGTTTTACCATATAATGAAGATGCGGACCTGTGCTTCTTCCGGAATTTCCCACTTTTGCGATCGCCTGACCTTTTTTTACTTGCTGTCCCGCCTTTACGAGTATGCTCGAATTATGGCAGTATGAGGTTTCAAGGCCATAACCATGGCTTATAGTAACCGTTCTCCCATATCCCGCCTGATAACCTGTGAAAGTTACCATTCCGTCAGCTGTTGCTACAACTGTTGTACCATAGGATGCACCTATATCTACTCCATCATGAAATTCCTGCCGAGTTCCAAAAGGTGATCTGCGGTAGCCAAAATCAGATGTTATCTCACCTTGCACCGGATATATTGTAGGGGTATGTGCTATCAGATCGATTCGCTGAATAACTGCATCCTTTAGCTCTTTTAAACTTTGTTCTTCTTCTGGAATCTTTTCTTCCAATACTTCTAGCTTATTTATGAATCTTTCTCTGTCTATGCTGCCGCGGCTTGGGAGGGTCGTTCTTTTCGTAGCGGTCTTGCTGCTTTGAATTGTGGCACTGTTTTTTAAAACAGGATCATTTGCCAGCAAATCCCTTAAATCCGCGTCTAGCTTTTCTATTTGTGCCATTTTTTCTTCTAGATCACTTGTTTTCTTCATAAAAAATTCCAGCTGATTTTGAAGGGCGTTATAGTCCTTTGCCACAGCCGAAAGTTCTTCAGCCTTATTTTTAAATTTGTTGCGAGATATGTAAATATTTGTTGCAAAAATCATCGAGATAAGAAATATTGCAGCAAGTAATCCACCTGCAATTTTCAAGGTCTTAAGGGATACTGAAATCGCAAATGTGGCCTTACCCGAGTGGGGAATTACCATCATCGTGAATTTCTCTTTTTCATCCTTCACTCTGAATAATCACCGCCTAATCCCCCTAACAATTTTTATGTACACAAATTTATTATTCGCCACAGCTTTCAAAAGTCCTTCTAAAAATATTACATATTTTTATTTGAGAGGGCTCGCATAATTACTTCCTCTTCTTCCGGAGAAAGGGTATAACTGCTTTTTCCGGAGTTTACAGGTTTTAGGTAAATCCGATTTTCATCCCTTCCGTAAATGCTTGTAATTATTACACCGCAATTTCTGTCATTTAGTAATGCCAGTGAAAAGCTCAGATCGCTTCCCATATCGGAAAAGGCATTATATCGTTTCCAGGCGACTTTCTTTATCATTTCACGGTTTTCTTCTGCCATCTTTGCCATGGCTCGCTTCATGTCTGCTATTTCACTGCTGATGTCATCTGTGCGCCGCGCCTGACGTATTAACAAGCTTTCAAGATTTTCGCCCTTTGTCCCTTCCATAAGAGTTTTATACATTTTCATAGTCTTTGAGAGCTTCATATTAGATCTTATTGTAATTATAAGTAAAATACCAAGCCCAATTGTGACAAGCAGGAGGATGCTTCCTGAATTTTTTTCAAAAATTTCGTTCAAACTATTAATGTAATTTTCTATTGCCACCTAATATTCCTCCATAAGGTTTATTAAGATATTCAAGACAGACCGGCAAGGATTATCGCAAGTGGGATTGCCGCAAATATAGCCGGCAGCAGATTACCCACTTTGATTGTAACTTTAGTATTTAGCATATTAATTCCTATGCCAAAGATCAGAAGGCCCCCTGCAGCTGACATTTCGGTAATAACCGAAGCAGTTAAAAGGTCTTTTACAGATGAAGCCGCCAGAGTAATTGCCCCTTGATAAAGGAGCACAGGTATCGCTGAAAAAGCCACACCGATTCCCATTGTAGATGAAAAAACGATGGCTGTTGTGCCGTCAAGTAGAGATTTTACAAAGAGGATATCATAATTTTGGTTAAGGCCGCTTTGAATAGAGCCTAAAACCGCCATGGCTCCTACACAGTACATCAGGCTCGCTGTTACAAAGGCACGGGTAAAGCTGCCACTTTCATCTGTAAACTGAGCTTCGAGCTTTCTTCCCAAACCATCAAGCCTTTCTTCTATTTTCAACAGTTCACCGATAATCCCGCCTATAACCACACTAAGTGTAAGCACTAACATGTTTTCAGTCTTTACCGCCATTGAAATCCCTATGACCATTACTGTAAGGCTCAATCCTTGCATAACGGTATTTTTAATTTTTTCATCAAATCTGTTTTTAAGCGCTGTTCCAAGCAGTGTGCCTAAAATAATTGTAAGAACATTTACGATAGTGCCAAGCAATGTTTTCGCCCCTTGATGTCTTTGTTTTTTCAATTTTATCACTAGCTGCGTCTACCGTAAAGACCTTGCTTTGATTAGGCATTTTATCATCATTTTTTAAAATATTTCAATCTATCATCGCATGTAAACAGCTTTTATGCTAAAATGTACAAAACCATAAGGAAGAAGGTGTAATTTTGATTCATAAAGGTTTTTACTTTCCAAATACTGCTTTTTTGCTTTTCTCTGTTTTTGCGGTTGTTATCTTGTTTTTTGCAGTAGTAAAGATTTTCCAGTGGCTTTGGAATATCACGATGCCTCAAGTCTTTAATCTAAAAGAGCTCACTTATTGGCAGGCTTTTAGGTTGCTTATAATAAGTTCTATACTTTTTGGCGGCCTACACTTTAATATGTAGCTTGATTTTCAAGTATGGATATAACAGAAAAAACTCTATAAAAGAACGTGGGGGGCTCAGTGCAGCCCCCTTAAATTCCTTATTTTAAAAACCGTAGGACCGAGTTTTACATAGATTTATATTGCTGCCAACTGCTCCAAATCCAGCAATTATGATTAGTTTTTCGAAAATGTTTCACGTGAAACATTTTAAGTTTTTTCAATTCTAGAGACTCAAAAACCTTAAAATTACATTAGCACATATAAGATTGAATTGCAAATCAAAGCAGTCTTACACCCAAATGTCCCAAAAATTTATTCCTTTTGGACGCTCGGAGTCATTTCAGATAAACAGTTATTGTTCTGCTATAACTTCAAGTATTCTTTCGAGTTCCTCGCTAGAGTAAAACTCTATCTCTATCTTGCCCCGTTTTTCACTGCCTCTTATCCGAACTTTCGTGCCGAGACTTTGCTGCAGTTTTTCTGCGATATCTGACATAATGGGGCTTATAGTTGTTTGGCGAGAACTTTTCTTCTCTTTCTTCTGCAGCAAATTTTGTGCAAGTTGCTCTGCTTGGCGAACCGATAGTCCCTCATTACTTATTTTTTTCGCAAGCCCATAGCGCAATTTTTTGTCTTCAATCGAAAGAAGGGCTCGCGCATGGCCTGCAGTAAGTTTGCCTTCAAATATAAATTTCAAAATTTCTTCTTCAAGATTCAGTAGCCGCAACGTATTTGCAATTTGTGACCTGCTTTTGCCGACTCGTTTTGCAAGTTCTTCCTGTGTAAGTCCAAACTCATCCATAAGCTGCTTATAGGCCGAAGCCTCCTCAATAGGGTTTAAGTCCTCACGCTGCAAATTTTCAATAAGAGCTATTTCAAGTACATCCCCATCTGAAAGTTCTTTTACAACCGCAGGAATCTTTTTTATTCCGGCTTTTGCTGCTGCTCTCCACCTGCGCTCACCGGCTACTAACTCATAGCCTCTACCTACTTTTCTCAGAATCACCGGCTGTAAGACGCCATGCTGCTCCATGGAAGCAGCCAGCTCCTCTAGCTTTTCTTCATCAAAATCTTTTCGCGGTTGTTTATTGTTTACAACGATCTCATCTATATTTATCTCTTGTATGGTTTCTATTCCTTCTTGTTCAGTAGGAATCAGCGCATCAAGGCCTCTACCTAATCCATGCTTATTCAATACCTAAAACCTCCTTTGCAAGCTCCATGTAAACCTCTGATCCTTTGGATTTTGAATCATAGCTTATGATTGGTTTTCCATGGCTTGGAGCCTCACTTAATCGGACGTTACGGGGAATAATAGTCTTATAGACCTTGCTTTTAAAATGCTTTTTGACTTCCTCAACCACCTGCATTGACAAATTAGTCCTAGCATCAAACATGGTAAGAAGCACGCCTTCCACTTCAATGCTCTTGTTGAGATATTTTTGTACAAGCGAGATCGTGCTAAGGAGCTGTCCTAAGCCTTCTAAAGCGTAATATTCACATTGAATCGGAACAAGAACAGTATCAGCAGCTGTCAGGGCATTTAAAGTAAGAAGTCCTAAGGAAGGTGGACAATCGATTATTATAAAATCATATTTATCGCGGATGCCCTCAATGGCGTTTTTCAATTTGTGTTCCCTTGAAATCGCAGGCACCAGTTCCACTTCAGCTCCCGCCAATTGGATATTCGAAGGCAATATATATAGATTTTCATACTCGGTTTCGATTATATTTTCTTCTATGGGTTCTTCATTTACTAAGACATTGTATATGGTTTTTTTAATCATCATTTTGTCAATGCCCACACCGCTGGTACTATTTCCCTGAGGATCGATGTCAATTAGCAGCACTTTTTCCCCAAGCACGCCTAAACACGCGGCAAGATTTATGGAAGTTGTGGTCTTGCCTACCCCGCCTTTTTGATTTGCTACGGCTATAACTCTTGCCATGGTTATTGAAACAGCAAGCACTGTTGCGCCTGTTGTTTCTGCCCTCCTTTCAAAACTTATATATATTGCGTTTCTAAATGTCACGCTTTCTAAGGCGACAATTATTTAGGATTATAAAATTTCGGATAAAGATTTTTAGTTAAAAGTTTTTAGAGCAGCAGCTCTATTGAAGTCTTAAAATTAAAGATAAAAAGTCCGGTAAATAACTTAAATTCTTTAAATAGCTAAAAGGTTGTCCTCCAAAAATGTTTTGCTTCTTATAAAAACTTTCCTTAACTAAAATGATAGCTGAAATATATTTACTTGTCGAGGCCGATTCACAGAGGCCGAATTAATTCCATGAAAGCCTCCGCTTTTTATAAGTTTATATTTATCCTATAAGTGATAGGTATTTCTGATAATTATATTGTATCAAAAAAGAATATTTTATGCTGTTTTATTTTAAAGATATCCTATAAGTATTTTACTTTATGTAAAATTTAAAGCTGACAAACCTCACTTTCAAAAACAATATATTTTACAGATATTGCTATATTGTAATTCAATATTGTATAATTTAAGTACAATTTTAAAGTAATTTCTTTAATAGTAAAATACTTCCACTAAGTTTTTGGTATTTACGGCGAGTAAAATATGCTGTTTTGAGGAAGTGCATATAAAATGGATTTAGCTTCACTGTTAGGTTTGTTACTTGCAATATTCTCACTGCTTTTTTCAGAAATAATAACCGGAGGTTCTCTTGCTGCCTTGTTGAATATTTCAGCATTCATTCTTATTATAGGCGGCACTATCGGAAGCACTATGATATCTTACTCTATGAAAGAAATAATGCAACTTCCGTCATTTTTAGTAAAAGCATTTAAAAATTCTGAACCTAATTTTAATAATATTATCGATGAAATAGTTAGATATGCCGAAATCGCGAGAAAGGAAGGATTGCTTTCATTGGAATCTAAAGCTTCCGCATCTTCCAACAAATTTATTGCCCATGGCCTAATGTTGGTCAGTGATGCTGTGGAAACTGACTATATGGAACTTATTTTATCCTCAGAAATCGCAAAAAGGCAGCGCCATGAGAGGCTGGGGGCAGAAATAATGGGAACGGCTGGCGGTTACTCTCCCACCATGGGCATAATCGGAACGGTTATGGGGCTTGTGCATGTGCTGGGAAATATTTCAAACACAGATGAACTTGCAGCTTCGATTGCGGTAGCTTTTCTTGCTACATTTTACGGCATAGGAATTGCGAATTTATTTTGGCTGCCTTTAAGTGGGAAATTAAATAGGCTTGCAAAGCAGCAAAAATTAGCTGATGAAATAATTTTAGAAGGACTTATAGCAATTGCCGAGGGAAAAAGTCCAAAATTAATCGAGGAACAACTAAAGAGTATGGCACTTTCTGAGGATATGGCACAAGCCAGAGATAGGGAAACTATTGTTTCGGCACAAGGGAGTGACTGACAGTGTCAAAAGCAAAACGTAACTATGATGACGAAGATAACGAAGAAGGGGAAGGCGGAGGCCATGACAATTCAGGAGGATTGCGGTGGTTGCTAACATACTCTGATATGATAACACTTCTAATGGCCTTTTTTATAGTAATGTATGCCATGTCACAAATAGATACCGCAAAATATCAGTCGCTTTCAAAATCTATGGGCCAAGCTTTAGGAGGCACAAATTACATAGGTATGCAAAGTGGTGGATTAATACCTGGCGCAGAAGGCGGAACTGAGCTGGCAGGCAAAACCACGGAAGATAGTTTGGAGCAAATTGCAAATGATTTGACAAATTATGCAAACAACAATGATTTGAGCGGAAAGGTTTCGTTTTTCCTCAGTGAGGAAGGGTTGAATATAAGTTTTACAGGGTCGGTATTATTTGACAAAGGCAAGGCCGATTTAAGGCCTGAGGCTATACCGGCTTTAAAAGAAGTAGCAAACTATCTTCATAAAGTCCCCAACTACATTGGTGTGGCCGGCTCCACTGATGATTTGAAAATCTCTACAGAGCAATTTCCGTCTAATTGGGAGCTTTCGGTGATCCGGGCAACAACTGTTGTACGTTTTCTTGTAGAAAAGGAGGGAATCGATCCCCATCGTATTATAGCATTAGGTTATGGTGAATATCATCCGCTTTATCCTAATATCAATGAAGTAAATAGGAGTAAAAATCGTAGGATAGACATTATTATATATAAATCGCCGCCGTTTTTAGGAAATTAAGCTTATCTTCCAAAAAGCAATCAATAAATTGTCCTTTGGTTTGATAATGTCGACATTTTTCAAATCTTAATAACCTTGCAAATATTAAAAGCAGTCTTAAGAAAAGGCTTAAGGTTTACCGCTTGCATTTTAGTTAAAATAGCTGGTGGATGGCAGTTAAATATCTCTAATCACAATTTAGGAAAATAGGCTAATTTTTTTGCGGGGAAAAATCATAATAAAAGAATTTTACTTATTGAAATCTAAAGGGTGATTTTATGGATATATGTTCATTTCCAAAGGAGAAGGTGCCTGAGGATTTAATGGAAATAGCCGTAATATTCGCAGTTTACAAAGGCAAGATAGTATTCGTAAAAAACAAGGGAAGAGGCGGATGGGAAATGCCGGCAGGGCATAGAGAAAAAGATGAGCATATAAATGTCACGGCATCTCGAGAGCTTCGCGAGGAGACCGGCGCAGTAAAATATGAGATAAAGCCTCTTTGTGACTATATGGTAACATCTGATGACCACATAGGCTATGGCCGCCTGTTTTATGCAAAAATCTATGAGCTTTCCCCTATAAACGATTCGGAAGTTGAAGAAATAGGATTTTTTACACAGCAGCCTGAAAATTTGGTATATCCCGATGTACAGTCTGCGCTTTTCAAAAAAGCAATTTCTGTTGTAGGCCCTTTGCAAGGGGAAGAAAATTAAATCTTGTTTTTAGGCAGTTTTACAGTAAGCTCAATATACTCTCCTTTGTCTACTTCGCTGTAATCAGCTGTTATCCCTGCATCTTTAACTGTTTTTACAAGTTTTCTTACTGAATTTACAAAAATTCTCACATCTTTTATCGCTATCTTAAAGCTCTTTTCTTTGGGATGAGTTCTTTCTTTGCCCCTTTCAGACGCAGCAAGCTTTCCGAGGACAGTTTCTATCATTTCTTCTGTCTGCCTTACAGTTAGATTTTCTGACACGATTTTGTTTAAGACCTGAAGCTGCAAATTTTCATCAGGTAATTTTAGAAGGGCTCGGGCATGCCGCTCACTTAACTTTTCCCGGGAAATAATTTCAATAATCTGTGGGGAAAGTTTAAGCACTCTTAGTTTATTTGCGATGGCAGACTGGCTCTTACCAAGTTTTTCAGCCAGTTCCTCCTGTGTTATGCCGCATTCTTGAATAAGCTGTTTGTATCCTTCTGCTTCTTCTAAAAAATTCAGATCCTCCCGCTGTATATTTTCTATTAAAGCAAGAATCCCAGTATCAGCATCTTTTGTATCTTTTATTATTGCCGGCACTTCTTTAAGACCCGCTCGTTGGCATGCTCTCCAACGGCGCTCTCCGGCAATTAGTTCATACTCGTTTCGGCCTGTGCGGCGCACTACGATGGGCTGTAAAATACCATAATTTTTTATAGAATTTGCAAGCTCATCCAGTGATTCTTCGTCAAACTCTTTTCTGGGTTGACGCGAGTTAGGCCGTATGGCATCTAGTGAAATATTTACAACACCTAAATGGGGCTTTGAAATTCCAAACACACAAGCTCCCTCCCTAACATTTCCCTAACATTTAAAACCTTTATCTATTCTCATATCCCTGTTGCGCCTCTTAATATCTGTGTATATGTTTTAAATAGCGTAAGGCCTTTTTGCGGCTTATAGTTACAAAGGCTTCTTCTTTATTGCTGCGGGGCTTCGGGGGTATTTTTCAGGAGAATTTTTTACCTTTGAAATCACTAGAAGGCTTCGGTATGAAATCCCGTCTAAGCTGTATTTGTGATATGCAGTAAGTTTCCCGCCTAATATATTAATAGCATTTTGTGCGGCATCTATTTCCTCTTCAGGTTCTGTGCCTTTTAAGGCGAGAAACACTCCGCCAATTTTTGCAAAGGGCAGACATATTTCTACAAGTGTATTTAAGGAAGACACCGCTCTAGCTGTTACTATATCATATTTTTCTCTATATATTGCATTATGTCCTGCTTCCTCTGCCCGCTTATTTACAACATGTACATCTGAAATATTCATTTTCTTTACAACATCTTCAAGGAAATCTGTTTTTTTTCTTATTGATTCTACTAATAAAAGCTTTATATCCGGCCTGTAAAATTTCAGTATAAGACCGGGTATGCCTGCGCCTGTTCCAATATCGGCAACTTTAGCCCCATAAGGTATGCTTACGTGTTTAGTTATAATAAGTGAATCTATGATGTGCTTTCTTGCGAAATCTTCGTCTTCTGTTATATTTGTCAAATTAATATATTTGTTTTTTTCAAGAAGAAGGCATCGAAATGTATCAAGTTGTTGGATTTCGTCAGGCTCCAACGGTATACTGCTTTTTTGTGCTTCATATCTTAGTATTTCCTTAAAATCAGCCATTAATATTTTTCCTCTTTCTTGTCTCAAGATGTATTAAAAGTACATTTATATCAGCGGGGTTTACTCCAGGTATACGGGATGCCTGGCCGATAGAAATAGGTCTAAATTTTTTAAGTTTTTCCCTTGCTTCAAAACTTAAGCCGTAGACTTCATCATAATCAATATCCTCAGGGATTTTTTTGTTTTCCATTTTTTTAAACTGCGCCGCTTGCGCCATTTGTCTTCGTATATAGCCTTCGTATATAGTAGAAATTTCAACTTCTTCTACAATGTCAGCAGGCAGTTCTTTTCTTTCTTGATCGAAAATCTTAAGTTTTTCATAATTCAGTTCCGGTCTTTTTAATAACTCTTCTAATGTGGTAGGAGAATTAAGGCTAGAGGTGCCCAGCTCATTTAAGATTTCATTTGTCTTTTCTGTAGGCGTAATTTTAATCGACCTTAGGCGCTTTATTTCTTCATCGATTTGGTTTTTCCGCTCTATAAATTTCTTATACCGCTCATCGCTTACAAGACCTATCGAATGGCCTATCTCAGTTAATCGAAGATCTGCATTATCCTGGCGCAAAAGCAGCCTGTATTCCGCGCGAGAGGTTAGTATGCGGTATGGTTCTGTAACTCCCTTTGTCACAAGATCGTCTATTAAAACTCCAATATATGCATCTGAACGGCTTAAAATAAGGGGTTCTTTTTCTTTTAGTTTCAAAGCAGCATTGATACCCGCTATAAGTCCCTGAGCTGCTGCCTCTTCATACCCTGATGTGCCGTTTATCTGGCCTGCCAGAAAAAGTCCGCTTATGGACTTTGTTTCTAAAGTCGGTTTCAATTGGGTGGGATTTACGTAATCATACTCAATAGCATAGCCAAATCTCATAATCTTGGCATTTTCTAATCCTTTTACGGAATGGGTCATCTCTATTTGCACATCTGCCGGCAAGCTTGTAGAAAGGCCTTGCACATACATTTCCTTTGTATTTAGCCCTTCAGGCTCTATGAATATCTGGTGACTCATTTTGTCTTTAAAGTTTACTATTTTAACTTCTATGCTGGGACAATATCTGGGACCTGTTCCTTTTATCTCGCCGGTATAAAGGGGCGCTCTGTAAAGATTGTCAGATATTATCTTGTGTGTTATCTCGTTCGTGTAGGTAAGCCAGCAGGGAACCTGTTCTCGCTGTATCTTGCCCGATGAATAAGAAAAAGGTATGATTGTTTCATCTCCGGGCTGCATTATCATTTTTGAAAAATCCACCGAATCTTTGTGTATTCTGGGAGGTGTGCCTGTTTTAAATCTGCCAAGTTCAAGTCCCAGCTCTTCCAAGGACTTTGAAAGCTCGTTTGCAGGAAAAAGGCCACTGGGACCACTGCTGTAACTAAGATCTCCTATTACTATTCTTCCTCTAAGATACACTCCCGTTGTCAGTATTATAGCATTTGCTTCATATATGCCGCCGGTCTTCGTTACTACGCCTCGAACCCTTTCGCCTTCAACTAAAATCTTTACAACCTCTTCCTGGACAATATCAAGATTTTCCTGGGATTCAACGGTATATTTCATGGCAGCAGAATAAGCTCTTTTATCCAATTGAGCCCGCAGCGCCCGGACTGCAGGACCTTTCTTGGTGTTTAGCATCCGCACCTGTATAAAGGTTTTATCTGTATTAATTGCCATTTGACCGCCTAAAGCGTCAATTTCTCTGACTAGATTGCCTTTTCCCGGTCCTCCAATTGATGGGTTGCATGCCATAAGGGCTATGCTGTCTAAATTAATCGCAAAAGCTACTGTTTTAAGACCCATCCGCGCTGTAGCCAACGCAGCTTCGCAGCCTGCATGCCCCAGTCCTACTACTGCCACATCATACTTTCCAACTTTATATTCCATATTTCCACCTTCATTTGCCGATGCAAAATTTTTGAAATATTGTATTTATAATCTCATCACTTATTGTATCTCCTGTAATTTCGCCGAGTTTCTCCCATGCGTCTCGTATGTCAATCTCCACCATTTCAATAGGCATACCTCTATCTATTGCGGCAAGAGCTCCTTCTAAAAACTTTCGGCTCTCGTCTAAAACCCTCCGCTGTCTTTCGTCGGCAGTAATTATGCCTTCATCTGAAATAAATCCCATCTTATCGCTGATTACTTCATAAATTGTATTTTTTAGTTCTTCTATACCTTCCTGCTTTAGCGCCGATATCTTTACAAACCTTGCCTCGGAAAGAAGGGCTTTTATTTCTTCATCATCTACAGCAGCAGGAAGATCTACTTTATTTATAACAACAATTACAGTCTTATCTTTTATAAGGTTTATAAGATTTAAATCATCTTCGGTTAATTTTCTCGAAATATCGATTATGAGAAGTACCAGTTCTGCTTCTTCCAGGTATTTCATGGCGCGACTTATGCCTATCTGTTCTACCTCATCAGCTGTCTGTCTGATTCCAGCTGTATCTATAATTCTTATCGGTATGCCGCAAATATCGATATATTCTTCAATAATATCTCTGGTAGTCCCCGGTATATCTGTAACAATCGCCCGTTCTTCTTGTAAAAGGGCGTTTAAAAGAGAGGACTTGCCCACATTTGTATTTCCAAGTATTAAAGTAGACAAGCCTTCATTGAGTATCCGTCCGGCACCTATGTTATTTATAAGTTCTTCTGTAATATTAAGTGCTTCTGTGATTTCGCCCTTTATATAAACAGGATCTGCTTCCGGTATGTCTTCTTCGGGAAAATCTATATTCGCTTCAATATGTGCCATAACGTCTAATAATCTTGACCTTACTTGTTCTATCTTTTTAGAAAAATCTCCTTTAAGCTTCCTGTTTGCCGCAGCCAGTGCTCTGTCGGTTTTGGCTCGTATTATGTCTATTACTGCTTCGGCTTGAGAAAGATCTATTCTGCCGTTTAAAAATGCTCTTTTTGTAAATTCTCCGGGCTCCGCAAGCCTTGCGCCCATATCCAAAATACATGAAAGGATGCGCTTTTGCGATGCAAGTCCGCCATGGCAGTTGATTTCCACCATATCTT
The DNA here is from genome assembly GCF_001896645.1 of Tepidanaerobacter sp. EBM-49. NCBI lineage: Bacteria > Bacillati > Bacillota > Clostridia > Thermosediminibacterales > Tepidanaerobacteraceae > Tepidanaerobacter > Tepidanaerobacter sp. EBM-49. The sequence goes on along the minus strand of NZ_MPPE01000058.1, from coordinate 44,326 downwards.
CTCTGGTATAAGTATAAGGCGCCTTGAAAATAGCAAGGAGCACCTCGTCAATTATTTCGCCTTTCGAATCAATTATATTTCCAAGATAAAGCGTTCTGTTTTTTAAATCGCAAAAGGGCCTTTTCACCTTCGGTCTAAAAATCTTTTGGGCAATGTCAAGAGACTTAGGCCCTGACATCCTGACAATTCCAATACCGCCTTCACCCATGGGGGTAGAAATCGCCGCAATAGTTTCACAATTGTCTTTTAACATCAGATTCGACCTCACTTTAAATAAGCCCCAAAGCTTTATGCTCGGGGCTCTTGTGCAAAATCAGTTTTTATTTTAATGAAATAATTACTCTTCTGTAGGGCTCTTTTCCTACACTTTTTGTTACAATCTTACGGTCTTTTTGCAAAGTGGTATGAATGATGCGCCGCTCATTGGGATACATAGGTTCTAACATAATGCTTTTTTTAGTTTCCTTAACTTTATCTGCTATTTTAAGAGCTAAATGTTCCAATGTGTCTTCCCGTTTTTCCCTGTAATTTTCCGCATCCAGCACAATGCGCACAAATTCTTCGCAATTCTTATTTACGACAAGAGAGGTTAAATATTGAAGAGCATCTAATGTGCTGCCGCGCTTTCCTATCAGTATGCCTGCATCTTCGCTTTCGATTTCGAGTTTTAAAATCTCATCTTCCGGTAAGCATTTAACTTTGGCGTTTTTGTCAATAAAATGTAAAAGACCGTTTAAAAAACCTACAGCTACCTCTTCGGGTTTTGGCTTTACGGTAACTTTCACTTTGGCCGGTTTGGAAAGGAAACTTAAAATTCCCTTATTGCCTTCATCGATTACCTCTACTTCTACTTCATCACGGCTTACCCCAAGTTCCTCTAAAGCCAGCTGTACAGCCTCATCTACTGTTCTTGCCTGCTTTTCTAAGACTTTCATCTACTTTTATGTCCTCCTTAGCAATAGGTTGTGGACGCATAAATATTAACTGTTGTATTATTTGGACCACATTGCTGACCACCCAATAAAGTGCAAGGCCCGCCGCAAATTTTATTGAAAACCATCCTATCATAAGCGGCATTACTATATTCATTGACGCAGTTTGCTGATTGCTTGTTCCCGGCGGTGTTGACACTTTTGTCTGTATATATGTTGTAACTGCTGCAAGTATCGGGAGTATATAAGTTGGATCAGGCTTGCTCAGGTTCGGTATCCATAAAAAGCTTGCTCCTGCAAAATCATACGACTGGAATACTCTAAATAGCGCAAGTATAATCGGCAGCTGAATTAAAAGTGGCAGGCAACCGCCGAATGGGTTTACCTTATTTTCCTGATATAGTTTCATTATCTCTTCATTTAGTTTTTCTTTATCATTTTTGTACTTCTGCTGTAGTTTTTGTTGAATCGGCGCTATTTCCTGCATCTTCTTCATTGAATTAATTTGCATGAAGCTGAATGGCAAAAGCACTAGTTTTATCAATACTGTAAGTAATATAATGGCAATACCGTAGCTGTTAGTATAGGCACAAATAACGTCCATCAACTGTTTTATTAAACTTTCAAAAAAGGCCATCTAGCCGTTCCTCCTGTTTTTTAGTAAATCTTTTGGCAGTTGTTGAGTTTGTAATTTATATTTAAACGGGGTCGTACCCGCCCGGGTTGAAAGGGTGGCACCTTAAAATTCTCTTTATTGCTTTAAAGCCACCTACGACTACTCCGTATTTTTCAATAGCAAGAATAGCATAATCAGAACAAGTGGGATAAAATCTGCAGGTTCTAGGTTTTAAAGGAGAAATAAACTTTTTATAAAACAATATTGACCAAATTAAAAGCTTTTTTATCATTGTATATACGACCTCTTTTTAATAGACTTATAATCTCCTTTTCTATCTGGGCGTAGTTAAGTTGCACCGCAGCAGGTTTTACTGAAAACACTATATCCCAGCCGCTGTTTATAAAGTCGTAATTTTTCCTTATAATTTCCTTAATTTGTCGTTTTATTTTATTTCTTACCACACTTTTCCCAACTTTTTTAGACACTGAAACCCCTAATCGGGAATAACCTAAATCGTTTTTTTTAATGTACATGACAAAAAATGGGCTGCTTATTCGCCTTCCCGATTTATACACATTAATGAATTCTAAATTTTTCGTCAATCTTAAGGCTTTTTTCAAAAAATTAAAATCCTCCAAATAGAAAATATTATATTTTCAAATATTTAAGATCGAGCGACCTTAAAATAGGCCGCTGAAACTTTTTCTTTACTTAGGCGGTAAGTGCCTTCCTGCCCTTTAATCTTCTTCTTTTAATAACATTGCGACCGCTCTTTTTAAGCATGCGTGCTCTAAACCCATGAGTCTTTTTCCTGTATCTGCGATTGGGCTGATATGTCCGTTTCATCTGTCCACCTCCGATATTTTATGTAAATATTAATTATTATAAAAACCATAAAAATTATTCTTGCACAGCTACTTTTAGTTATCACGATTATAACTTATAATATAATTGTCTGTCAAGAAATTCTGCCCTGAAATTGCTATCAGGGTTTATATTTTTCGTTTATTGAATGAGAGAGCTAATTTTGATATTATTAAATTGGTCTCTTTTAAATTTATAAATTATTTTCTTCGCTTTTCGAGGAGGTTTTTTTATGTCTGGTCAAGTAGACCCTTTGCAATTATGGCAACACATCTTGAAAATCTTGAGCAATGAACTAAATAACGATATGTCTTTTAATACGGTCTTAAAGCCTTCAAGGCTTGCGACGCTAGACGACGGGCGGGCTGTTATAGAAGTGCCGAATGATTTTATAAAGTCTGTTATAGAAAGGCGTTATTTAAACCTTATAAAAGATATTTTCAACTCAGTTTTAAAACAAAATACCAGTGTAGAAGTAAGAATAAATCCTACAGGTTTTGATTCGGAACTTGTGCAGGAAAACCTGCCTATATCTGATGATACATCAGAAGTTAAAGCTTTTTCAGACGATTTAACGCCTTCCCTTAACCAAAAATACACATTTGATACTTTTGTAGTAGGTAACAGCAATCGTTTCGCCCACGCTGCCTCTCAAGCAGTGGCGGAGTCACCGGCAAAGGCTTATAACCCTTTCTTTATATACGGAGGAGTGGGTCTTGGTAAGACTCATCTGATGCACGCTATCGGTCATTATATACTTCAGCGGGATCCTAACTGCAAAGTCGTCTATCTTTCATCGGAAAAATTTACAAATGAATTGATAAATTCTATCCGCGATGACAAAAATGTAGAATTTAGGAATAAGTATAGGACAATCGATGTGCTTTTAATCGACGATATTCAATTTATTGCCGGAAAAGAAAGGACACAAGAAGAGTTTTTCCACACATTCAATGCTTTACATGACGCTAATAAGCAGCTTGTGATATCCAGTGACCGCCCCCCAAAAGAAATCCCTACTCTTGAAGAACGTCTAAGATCAAGATTTGAGTGGGGGCTTATAACTGATATTCAGCCGCCGGATTTTGAAACGCGTATTGCAATTTTACAAAAAAAGGCTATGATGGAAAACCTTATAGTTCCGGATGATGTAATAAACTTTATAGCCACAAAAATCGAAACAAATATTCGTGAGCTCGAGGGGGCGCTGATACGAGTAGTAGCTTATTCATCTCTTACTAATTGTCCTATAGACATGCAGCTTGCAGAACAAGTGCTTAAAGATTTAATTCCCAACGGAAAGCCGAAGCAGGTCACATCGGTGCAAATCGTAAAAGAGGTTGGGAATTATTTTTCCATAAACCCTGAAGATTTTAAATCAAAGAAAAGAACTAAGGATTTAGCTTTTGCAAGGCAGGTAGCTATGTATTTGTGCTGCGAACTTACAGACCTTTCCCTTCCAAAAATCGGAGAAGAATTTGGAGGCAGGGACCACACAACAGTAATACACGCAAGAGATAAAATAACATCTGACATGCAGCAAGATATACAATTATTAAATGCAATTGAAAGTATAAAAAAGAAAATATTATACAGTTGATAAGCTGTGGAAAGGTTCGGGACAAGTTGTTGATGGTATGTGGATAATTTTAAGTTATTAAGGGTTGCTGTTGATACTGTGGATAAAGTTATACCCATTGTCAACAGGTTATCCACAGCAAAAATTCAAGGACAGCACTTATTAACATAATTTATCCACATATCCACAGCCCCTACTACTATTACTACTATTTTTATATATATTATTAGTTTTAGTATATTTATATATATAAAGATTTTTTGGAGGTTTAAATGAAATTTATAATTAATAAAAATGAGCTTGTTTCAGCAATCTCTATAGTAGAAAAGTTTGTGCCTTCAAAAACACCTATGCCAACCCTTGCAGGAATAAAATTTTTAGCAACGGAAGATAGTTTATTTCTTACGGCTACAAATCTTGAAATGGGTATAGAATACAAAATTTACGGCGAAGATACCGGTCTTTTGGTGAAGGAAAAAGGAAACACTGTAATAGAATCTAAGATTTTATCAAATATTATTCGCAGAATAGATGAGGATATAATAGAATTTGACTGTAATGAAAATAGCGCTAATATAAAGTCTAGCGGTTTTAATATGGTACTGCCTTGCTTTAATGTAATGGATTTTCCTGAAATTTCCAAAAAAAACTCCCTTAAAACCATTAAATTAAAACAAGGTATTTTTAAAGACATGATACGAAAAACAATATATGCAAGAGCTGATGAATTTTCCTCAAGGCCCCAACTTACAGGTGTTCTTGTAGATTGTAAAGATAATATTTTGAATATGGTAGCCTTAGATGGTTTTAGAATAGCATGGAGTTATGTTGAACTTGATGATTTGGCAGAGGATTTTAAAGTGATAGTTCCGGGTTATACACTCCTTGAAATTTCAAGGATTTTTAAAGACGAAGATGAATCTTCTTTTGAATTTTGCTATAGTGCAGGCAGTGTAGAATTTGCAACAGAAAACTTTGTGATTACATCTAGAGTGCTTGATGGAGATTTTATAGACTATAAGATGATTATGAATATTGAACCGAAATTAGTTGTAAAGGTTGATGCAAATAAACTTCGTCTTGCAGTGGAAAAAGCCGGCATTATTGCAAGAGAAAGCAGTGCCGGAAACTTAATAAAATTTAATATAGCAGAGGGAATAATTGAGGTTCAAGCAGAAGCTGAGTCAGGCCGTATTTCAGAAAAGGTTGCTTGCAGCACAAAGGGACAGGAAATGCTTATAGCCTTTAATGCCGGATTTTTCCTTGATGCTTTAAAATCTATATCAGAGCCTGAGATAAGATTAGAGTTTTCTGATGAAGCAGGTCCTTGTATAATTACACCGGTAGAAAATAAACATCATAAGAACTTTATTTTACCTGTGAGGTTAAAGGGTGAGAAATTATGACGAAGGAAAAAGAGGTTTTTATTAATACCGACACAATAGAGCTTGATAAATTTTTAAAATGGGCGGGAGTTTTCTCAACCGGCGGCGAAGCGAAACTTGTGATAAACGAAGGCAGGGTGAAAGTAAACGGACAAATTGAAACCCACCGCTCACGAAAACTTAAAGTTTCTGATATAATAGAGGTTGACGGCTTAAAGCTGCAGGTGTGCCGGAGGTAATGACGTGTATCTTTATAATTTAAGGTTATATGATTTTCGAAACTTTTCCGAGCTGAATACAAAATTTAACAATGGAATCAATATCTTTTATGGTGATAACGCTCAAGGGAAGACGAATTTGCTGGAGGCTATATATTTTATATCGGAATTAAGAGCGGCAAGAGCTTTTAAGGAATCTGAACTTATAAAATACGAAAGGCCACTAGCTTTTATAAAAGGTGAATTTAAAACAAATACCGGGCCTATTACAAGACAAGTAACTTTTTATCGGGATAGAAAAAAAGAGGTTAAAGAAGGAGAAAACAAGAAAAACAAGCGGTCAGATCTTTGCCCTGATATAAGTGCGGTATATTTTTCGCCGGATGATGTGGATTTGATAAAAGGGGAGCCGGGACTTAGGCGCAGATTCATAGATAATATAGTCTGTCAATTTAGGCCTACGTTTTATAAATATCTACAGGACTATCAGCGGGTGCTGGCTGAGAGAAATATGTTGCTTAAAAGTATAAAGGTAAAACCTGAACTTATAAAAACATTAGATCCATGGGACAACCAACTTATAGAGTTTGGTTTTAGGGTTATAAGCGAAAGAATAAGTATGCTTTCAAAGATATCACAAAAGGCCAAAGATTACTTTAAAAGCTTCAGTCCCCTTAAAAGCCACCTTGATATAAAATACAAAAGCGAAATTGACTTCACTAATCTTTCTTTAATTAAAAAAGATTACAGTAAAAAACTTATAGAAAACAGAAAAAAGGACATAGGGAGAAGCTTTACATCTTTAGGACCCCATAGGGATGATATAGAATTTCTTATAAATGGCAGGGATGCTAAGTATTTTGCATCTCAAGGACAACAAAGACTTATAACCTTGTGCTTAAAATTTGCCCAAAGAAGCCTGCTTAGTACCGAAAAAGGCGAATTTCCCATATTACTTTTAGATGATGTGATGTCTGAACTTGATGAAGGGCACAGAAAGCTTATACTAGATGATGAAAAAAGTCAGGTATTTATAACAACAACAGATCTAAAATTTATACCTGACAATATCCTGAAAAAGGCATCACTTTATTTAATAAACAATGGTAGGATAGGTGAGCAAGATGGAAAAAATTGAAAATATATTAATTGGCTTGCTCAAAAAATCCCATATAGACAAGAAAGTTTTACAAGCTCAGATAATCGCCTCCTACGGCGGTATTGTGGGAAAGAAAATTTCGGCCGTCTCCAGGCCTTTATATATACAAAATGACATACTTTTTGTAGGTGTTGAAAACTCTGTATGGATGCACCAGCTTTATCTGTTAAAACTTGAGCTTATCAATAAAATTAACGCAAGTTTGCCTTATCCGCTCTTAAAAGATATTAAGTTTTTAATAAGAGATATAAAAAATTCGGAAAGAATTGATGAAGGTTTAAAACAAAGCGGTAATAAGAATACCGTCTTAATTCCAAAAGATATTTTAGAAACAATAGACGAGGTAAGTAAAACTATTTGCGATAATGAATTAAGAAATGCTTTTACAAAACTTATGATAAAAGATGCAGAAAATAAGCTGAAAAAGGAGGAGAAACATTGTTTATCCACATAGGCGGCGATGAAGTAGTTTTAACAAAGGATGTTATAATGATTCTTGATAAAAGTGCGCTTTGTGCCAAAGATACATCTTCATTTTTGCAAATCGCAAAAGAAGAAGGATTTGTCAGAGAAAACAAGGATTTGTTCTGCAATGAAGCAGACAGCAAGAAAACTGCAGTTATTATGGACAATAAAGTACTATTTTCACCTATTTCCGCCACTACGCTTTCGAAAAGGGCGGATTTTATAAAGAATCTCAAGTAGGTGTTGGAGGTTGTAAGTTTGGATAAAAAAAACGAATATGATGAAAATAAAATAGAAGTATTGGAAGGTATAGAACATGTAAGGCTAAGACCGGGTATGTATATAGGGTCTACCGACAGCCGCGGTCTGCACCATCTGGTATATGAAGTGGTAGACAACAGCATAGATGAAGCGCTGGCAGGATACTGCCAAAATATAACCGTTATAATACATCAAGACAATTCAGTTACAGTGGAAGATGACGGCAGAGGAATTCCTGTCAAAATTCAGCCAAAAGTTGGAAAATCCGCCATGGAGGTAGCGCTTACAATGCTGCATGCCGGCGGAAAGTTTCACAACAGCGGCTACAAGGTATCAGGCGGTCTTCATGGTGTGGGCGTTTCAGTGGTAAATGCCCTTTCTTCATGGATGGAGGTCGAAGTAAAAAGAGATGGCGGCATATTTTATCAAAGATATGAACGAGGTAAAGCTGTCACAGATGTTATAAGAAAAGGCGATACCGACAAAACAGGCACTAAGATAACATTTATGCCGGATGATGAGATTTTCGAAGAAATCAATTTTTCCTATGACATACTAACACAGCGTTTAAGAGAGCAGGCGTTCTTGACTCGGGGAATCAAAATCGAATTAATAGATGAACGCACAGGTAAAACCAATGTTTTTCACTACGAAGGCGGCATTGTATCTTTTGTTAAATACCTGAACAGGACAAAAGAAGTGCTTCACGAAGAGCCAATATATATGAGGGCTGTTCGCGACGATATTGAAGTAGAAGTTGCGCTTCAGTATAACAATTCTTATATCGAAACCGTGTTAAGCTTTGCAAATAATATAAACACCCAAGAAGGCGGTACCCATCTTATCGGCTTTCGTACCGCTTTAACCCGCACAATGAACGACTATATGAGAAAAACAAATATGCTAAAAGAGCAGGATGCGAACCTTTCCGGTGAAGATGTAAGAGAGGGTCTTACGGCAGTAATTAGCGTAAAACTTCCAAATCCGCAGTTTGAAGGTCAGACAAAGACAAAGCTAGGTAATAGTGAAGTGCGCAGCCTTGTTGATTCTATAGTAGGGGAAGGCATGTCTCGATTTTTAGAGGAAAACCCATCTATAGCAAAAATTATAGCTGAAAAAGCTCTAGGCGCTGCAAGAGCGCGAGAGGCAGCCAGAAAGGCAAGAGAGCTTACGCGGCGAAAAAGCGCCTTAGAACATACTGCCCTGCCCGGAAAACTTGCAGACTGCAGGGAAAGAGACCCGAGGCTTTGTGAATTGTACATTGTAGAAGGAGATTCAGCCGGCGGCTCGGCAAAGCAGGGGCGAGATCCTAATACTCAGGCAATACTTCCTCTTCGAGGAAAGATTTTAAATGTAGAAAAGGCCAGGCTTGATAAAATATTAAACAACGAAGAAATTCGTGCTATGATTACAGCTTTGGGTACCGGCATCGGCGATGAGTTTGATATAGAAAAACTGCGCTATCATAAAGTAATCTTGATGGCAGATGCAGATGTGGACGGTGCTCATATTCGCACATTACTGCTTACATTCTTTTACAGATATATGCAGCCTCTAATAGAAGAGGGCAAAGTATATATTGCTCAGCCCCCTCTTTACAGAGTGGTGCTTGGCAAAAAGGATTATTATGCCTTTGACGACTATGAGCTTTCCAAAATACTTGAAAGTCTTGGAGATGCAAGGGGAAGAGCGGAAATCAAGCGATTTAAAGGTCTTGGCGAAATGACAGCGGAACAGCTTTGGGATACCACTATGAATCCAGAAAAGCGCACAATATTAAAGGTGACACTGGAAGATGCGGTAGAGGCTGATGAAATATTCACAATTCTTATGGGCGACAGGGTAGAACCTAGACGGCAGTTTATATTCGAACATGCTGCAGAAGTTCAGAATCTTGATATATAGGAGGGAGCTAAATGGCTGAAAAAACAGGAAAAGTTGTTCCGGTTAAAATTGAAGAAGAAATGAAAAAATCTTATATCGATTATTCTATGAGCGTCATCGTAGGCCGGGCTTTGCCTGATGTAAGAGATGGCTTAAAACCGATTCATCGCAGAATTTTATATGCCATGAGTCAGCTCTCTCTTACACCGGATAAGCCTCATAGGAAATCCGCAACGATAGTTGGAGAAGTTATGGGCAATTACCATCCCCATGGAGATGCGGCAATATATGATGCAATGGTGCGCCTTGCCCAGGACTTTTCTACCAGATATTTATTGGTAGACGGCCACGGAAACTTTGGCTCGATAGACGGAGATCCGCCTGCCGCCATGAGGTACACCGAGGCTAGAATGACAAGGCTTGCATTAGAGATGCTTTCTGATTTAAACAAGGATACTGTGGACTTTATTCCAAACTATGATGAATCTTTAAAAGAGCCCAGTGTCTTGCCTGCTCGATTTCCGAATCTTTTAGTAAACGGTTCTTCCGGAATTGCAGTGGGAATGGCTACAAATATACCGCCTCATAACCTTGGCGAGGTTATAGACGGTGTTATTATGATGATTGACAATCCTGATGTTACAGTAGAAGAACTTATGGAGGTTATAAAAGGGCCTGATTTTCCAACCGGAGGCATTATAAAGGGGTACAGCGGCATAAGGGATATGTACACAACCGGCAGAGGCTCTGTTGTAATGAGAGCTAAAGCTACTATTGAAGCAATGGATGCATCCAGGCACCGCATTGTAGTAACTGAAATACCTTATATGGTAAACAAGGCGCGGATGGTAGAGAAAATTGCAGAACTTGTCAGAGACAAAAAGATAGAAGGCATCTCAGATCTTAGAGATGAAAGCGACCGCAACGGCATCCGCGTCGTAATGGATCTTAAACGGGACGCAAATCCCAATGTAATCTTAAACCAGCTTTATAAGCACACTCAGATGCAAAGCACTTTCGGAGCTATAATGCTGGCTTTAGTTGATAACAAACCCAGAGTGCTAAATCTTCGGGAGATGATTTACTATTACCTGGAACACCAGAAAGAAGTAATAGTTAGAAGAACCAGATTCGATTTAAATAGAGCCGAGGAAAGAACCCACATCTTAGAAGGATTAAAGATAGCTCTTGATAATATAGATGAAATAATTCCGATTATTAGAGGTTCAAAAGATGATGCAGAGGCAATGAAAGCCCTAATTTCCAGATTCGGGCTTACCGAAAAACAAGCCCAGGTCATACTTGATATGAGGCTAAAGCGTCTTACGGCTCTTGAAAGAGATAAAATTGACGAGGAATACAATGATCTGCTGATAAAAATTGAGCACTACAAAAAGATACTAGCAGATGAACAAATGGTTCTTTCGATTATAAAAGATGAGCTGATGCAAATAAAGGAAAAATACGGCGATGAGCGAAGAACTCACATAACCCACGATGAGGGAGATTTAGATATTGAGGATTTAATTGCCGAAGAAGACATAGTCATAACCTCTACTCATTTTGGATATGTAAAACGCCTGCCCCTTTCTACTTATCGCAGTCAGCGACGAGGCGGACGGGGCATAACGGGAATTACCACAAGAGAAGAAGATTTTGTAGAAAATATATTTGTCTGCACCACGCACCATGTTGTATTATTTTTTACAGACAAGGGTAATGTATACAGGCTTAAAGCATATGAAATTCCGGAATCCGGCCGTACCGCAAAAGGCACTGCTATAGTGAATATCTTGCCACTTAAGCCTGACGAGAGAGTCAATGCCATGATTCCCATAAAAGATTTTAGCGATGCAAAATATTTGATTTTCGCCACCAAAAACGGCATTGTAAAAAAGACTCTGCTTTCAGAGTATGATACATCCCGAAACGTTGGGCTGATAGCTATAACTTTAAGAGACGATGATTCGCTTATAGGCGTGCGCCTTGTAGATAAAAACGAAGAACTTATTTTAGGCACCTACAACGGAAAAAGCATACGATTTTCAGTAGATGACGTAAGCGCCACAGGTCGGACTGCTCAAGGCGTAAAGGGTATAAGCCTTCAAGGTAAGGACAAGGTTGTATCTATGGATATTGTTATAGAGGGTCATGATGTACTAGTTGTTACCGAAAAAGGTTTTGGTAAACGCATTAATGAGAAAGAATTCAGACGTCAGGCAAGAGGCGGAAAAGGTGTCATTATCCAGAAAATCACCGAGAAAACCGGCCACCTTGTGGGTTTACGTGTTATTAAAGAAACCGATGAAATAATGCTGTGTACGAATTCCGGTATAATGATACGGATTTTGGCTTCAGACATATCCAAGATGAGCCGAAACACCATGGGCGTTACTCTTATAAAACTGGAAAATGATGATATTGTAGCATCTCTTGCAGTGGTAAGCGAAGATTAAAGGATATGAGGACTTGGAGAAGCAGGAAATAAATAAATTTAGTAAAACGCCTCTTATACAAGCTTTAAAAGAATATGAAAAAAAGGATTCCTTAAGGTTTCACATGCCAGGCCATAAAGGAAGATGTCCTAGAGGAGTATTTTGTGACATTAAGGAGAATTTATTTGGCTGGGATGTAACAGAAATACCGGGACTGGATGATTTTGCCCAGCCGGAAGGCCCTATAAAAGAAGCCCAGGAAAAACTTAGCGCTCTTTATGGGGCAGATACCTCCTATTTTCTTGTAAATGGTGCAACTTCAGGGATAATCTCCATGATGGCGGGAGCACTTAGCGAAAAAGACAAAATCTTAATTCCCAGGACAAGCCATAAATCTGTGCTTTCCGGGCTGATTTTAACCGGAGCATCTGCTGCTTATATAATGCCGGAAAGATGTGAAGAACTAGGAGTATATGCTCAGGTTGAGCCATGCGCCATAACAAATAAGCTTATAGAAAATCCCGATATCAAGGCGATCCTTGTTACAAATCCTGTATATCAAGGTTTTTGCCCTGATATTGCAAGGATTGCAGAAATCGCAAAGGAAAGAGGCACAACGCTTCTTGCAGACGAGGCCCAAGGTCCCCACTTCGGATTTAGCAAAAAAGTTCCTCAAAGTGCCGGCAAATTTGCAGATGCATGGGTGCAAAGCCCCCACAAGATGCTGACATCCCTTACCCAAAGCGCCTGGCTTCACATAAAAGGGAATCGAATAGATAAGGAGAGGCTGGAAGATTTTTTGCATATTGTAACAACATCCAGCCCTTCGTATATTTTAATGGCGTCCCTTGATGGGACAAGGGAGCTTATAGAAGAAAATGGAAACGCATATATAGAAAAAGCTGTAGAGCTTGCCCAAAAAGCAAGATACGAAATCAACAATTCCACGGTATTTTATGCACCGGGCCAAGAAATCTTAGGCAAGTACGGGATAAGCAGTCAAGATCCTCTGCACCTTATGGTAAATGTATCCTGCGCAGGTTATACGGGATATGATATCGAAAAAGCTCTCAGAGAAGATTTTTCTATATATGCGGAATATGCGGATTTATGTAATGTTTATTTCTTAATAACATTTTCCAATACTTTAGAAGATATAAAGGGATTGTTAGCAGTCCTTTCGCATTTTAAGCCTTTGAAAAATAAGGTGAAGCCTTGTGTTTGGATAAAAGACCTTCCGAAAGTTGCATTAGAGCCGAAAAAAGCCTTCAAGCTTCCGGCAAAAAGCGTGCCGCTCAAGGACTCTGCAGGCTCTGTGTCTAAAAGGCCGCTGGTTCCGTACCCGCCGGGAGCGCCGCTGGTTATGCCGGGGGAAATCATTGAAAAAGAACACATAGAAATGATAAATGAAATTTTAAATTCCGGGGGATACTGCCAAGGAGTGACATCTGAAAAATTTATCCAGGTAGTAACTGACTTTTAGGAAACTTGCCGGGAATCCCCCTGTTTCAATGGGGAGATGAAAAGCGATAAAGTATCTTAAACCTATATACAAAGAAAAGAGCGACCGGTAGGGCATTGGGCAAGCCGGTAATGATAGGTCAGGCGGGCTAAATCTTGCGGCCTAGAATTACGAAGCTCGTTATTTCAATGCCGGGTAGTTTACGTAAATGGGTAAGAGGGGAATTTTATGAAAGGTAAATTTATAACAATTGAAGGTCCTGACGGAGCAGGGAAGAGCACCCAAGTAAAAAAACTGAGTGAGCATTTAAAAACAATAGGCTATAAGGTGCTGACAGCCCGGGAACCCGGAGGCACTCTCCTTGGAGAAAGGCTTAGAGAGGTTTTGCTTTCAACAGAAGGAGAAAGTCCTGTGCCGGAGGCCGAAGCTCTTATATATGCCGCATCTCGGGCACAGCTTGTAAAAAAGGTAATTGAACCTGCATTACAAGAGGGTTTTATTGTTATATGCGACAGATTTGTAGATTCCAGCCTTGCTTATCAGGGATGGGCAAGGGGGCTTGGAATAACAGAAATTGCAAATATCAACAGCTGGTTTTTAAAAGATACATGGCCGGATTTAACTATAATTCTCGACATAGACCCACAACAGGCATTTCTGCGTATGCAGTTTAAGAAAGACAGGCTTGAAAGCGAAAGCCTTGAATTCCATAAAAAGGTAAGAGAAGGATTTTTGAAGGTGCAGGATATGTATCCTAAAAGGGTAAAAATAGTTGACGCATCGGCAAAACCGGAAGAAGTATTTGAAAATCTATTGTTCGAGATTGAAAAATCAGGTATAATAAAGACAAATTAGGCAGTATCTCGAAGGAGCGATATAAATGAAACTTATAATGGCTGTAATCCAGGACAATGACGCTGGCCGACTAATGGAAGCGTTGAGTCGAAAAAAATTCGGCCTGACGAGACTTGCCAGTACCGGTGGTTTTTTAAGAAGCGGCAACACTACGCTAATGATTGGTGTTGAAGATGAAAGAGTCGAGGAGCTTCTTGGCATAATAGAAAAAACCTGCAAGCCCAGAAAAAAAATAGTCACACCACTGCCTGCAGGTCCTGCTGATGCTTATGTTCCATATCCGGTAGAGGTAACAGTGGGAGGCGCAACTTTATTTATTCTAGATGTTGAAAGGTTTGTAAAGGTATGAAAGTAAATCTGCCTGTAGATTTTGGACTTCCGAGGGAACTTTTAGTAACAAAAAAACACGAAAGCTCCATTTTTTACGAGGAACTTAGTAAAGCCTCAAAAGCGCAGTTAAAAAATCAGGCAGAAATTGAGCTGGATATTATAACAAAATTAGGGCGCACAGTTTGCGAAAACATGACACTGGCATCTCTTAAGGAATTTAAAGACAGAATAGCCCAATTTTTAAATATGTGCATTTCGGGCGGCCTTTGTTTTAAAGAAGAACGCTTTCGCGACCGCAATGGTAGAATAAAAGCTCTTTCAGTTGTAAAAATAATAAATCAAAAACTGTTGGAGCTGGCCGATGAACTGCTTTCAGAAAATAAAGACTCATTAAAAGTAATCGCATTAGTTGATGAAATATGCGGATTACTTGTCGATATATATGTTTGAGGTGGTATATTGAAAAACATATCCCATGCTTATATTTTTTTAGGCAGCGAAGAAGAAACATCCCGGCATGCTTTAAATCTTGCCCAAGCGGTAAACTGCCAGAACGCTGATTTTGCACCATGCTTATCCTGCAGTGCGTGCAAACAAATAGAGCAGGGCATACATCCGGACGTTGTTCAAATATTTCCCGATGGAGTCTCAGTTAAAATCGATCAAATAAGAAAGGCGATACTGGAAATTGCAGAAAAACCCATAGAGGGGAAAGCTAAAGTTTACATTTTTCACAATGCGGATACTATTACCCGAGAAGCTCAAAACGCTCTGCTTAAAACATTAGAAGAGCCCACTTCGGATAGTGTTATCATTTTGCTTACAAATAATCTTAAACAATTAATTCCCACAGTTATATCCAGATGCCGGGTTGAAGATTTTTCAAAAAACGATTATACAATGCGTCTTTCTGATGAAAACAGGCAGAAGATTATCGAAATTTTGGGCAGTGTAATTGAAAAACCGAAAGATATAAATATTTTTCTAAAGGCAAAAGAACTTGCCGATATAGATGAAAAAATCGACGAGATATTAGAACTTATAATTTCGTTTTTAAGAGATATGCTAATTATAAAGGCAGATGCTGATGCGGTGCTTATAAATGACGATTTAAGACAAATGATTGAAAAATATGCCTTGATGTCTTATGAAAAATCAATAATTATGGGTATTGAGACTGTGCTAAAACAATTGAAGGCCGCAAAATACAAAGGCAACAAAAATCTAATCTGTTATAATTTATTGATGAGCCTTGAGGAGGGATTTTGATTTGGTAACAGTAGTAGGTGTTAGATTTAAGAAGGCCGGAAAAGTATACTACTTCAATCCCGGGGCTCTCGATCTTACTGTAGGCGATAAGGTTATAGTAGAGACAAGCCGAGGCGTTGAAGACGGAGAAGTAGTTTCAGGGCCTAAAGATGTGGATGAAGAAAACATAGTAGCACCTCTTAAGGATGTAATGAGAAAGGCTACTGATGAAGATATAGCCGTAATTTGCGAAAATATAGAAAAAGCCCAGGAGGCTGGCCGTATTGCTGTTGAAAAGATAGAAAAGCATGGGCTTGATATGAAACTTGTAGATGTGGAGTATACTTTTGACAGAAGCAAACTTATTTTCTATTTTACGGCAGACGGGCGCATAGACTTTCGCGAGTTGGTAAAAGATCTTGCATCTGTATTTCATACGAGAATAGAACTTAGACAAATTGGTGTCAGAGACGAGGCTAAAATGCTGGGTGGTATTGGCCCTTGCGGCAGATGCATTTGCTGTTCGACGTTTTTAGGCGAGTTCGACCCGGTATCTATTAAGATGGCAAAACAGCAGAATCTTTCTTTAAATCCGGTTAAGATTTCAGGACTGTGCGGCAGGCTTATGTGCTGCTTGAAATTTGAAAGTGAGACTTATGAAAACACCCAGATAAAGTATCCTAATGTGGGAGACAAAGTAATAACACCTGCCGGCGAAGGCAAGGTAATAGGTGTCTATAAAACAAAAGGCTCTGTGAAAGTGCAACTGGATGATGCTAAAGAAGCCATGGAATTTCCTGTGGAAGAAGTGGACGCAGTAGAAGTGATTTCTTGACAAAGAAGGCTGCTGCATATATATTATTAATAAAGTTTTTAAATAATTTTTACAAGATGTTTCCCCGCAAAGGAGGGATATTATGTTTTTTTATTGGGATTACACGATGGTTTTGCTTATACCTGCCATGCTTCTTGCCATATATGCCCAGACAAAGGTTTCAACTACTTTTGAAAAGTATTTGAGGGTTCCGGCAAGATGCGGGATGACAGGAGCTGAAGTTGCCACTGAGATACTTAGAAGAAGTGGAATTTATGATGTAAGTGTTCAGGTGCAGGGCGGCAGGCTTACCGACTATTATGATCCGCGACAAAAGGTGTTAAAACTTTCAACAGATGTCTATAATGGCCACTCTCTGGCAGCCATTGGAGTTGCCGCACACGAATGTGGACATGCGATTCAGCATGATGTGGGGTATACGCCTCTTGCGATTCGAAATGCCATTGTTCCTGCAGCAGGCATTGGCTCACAGCTGGCAATTCCGCTGTTTTTTATAGGCCTCTTGTTTCAAGCTGATTTCTTGCTTACACTGGGAATATTGCTATTTTCTCTAGCAGTGCTTTTTCAACTTGTAACACTGCCGGTAGAATACAATGCTAGCAATAGAGCAGTAGCAGTTTTGGAAAGAGAAGGATTTATCGACAGAAGTGAAGTAGGTCCTGTAAAAGCGGTGCTTGGTGCAGCGGCGCTAACTTATGTTGCGGCTACGCTTACAGCCATAATGCAGCTTTTACGGCTTATAATTCTGGCCGGTGGAAACAGGGACAGAAGATGATTTCACCAAACCCTACTGTTTAATACAGTGGGTTTTTGTTTATTTTAGAGATGGAAGTTAATTTGTAAAATTTTTTTGAATAAGGTGAAAAACATGCTGGAATTATCAGTGGGAATAGTGGGGGCAGGAAAAGGGGGTTCTGCCCTTATAGAGACACTATCAGATTTTGACAACATAAAAATCGAGGGGATTGCTGATATAAACCATGAGGCCCCCGGCTTGAAGCTTGCAATAAAAAAGGGCATCGAATGTTTTGAAAGTGCTGAGAGTATGCTGAGAAGCAAAACCTTTGATGTGATATTTGAAGTAACCGGAGACAAGGATGCAGCTATTAATATCCGCCGGCTTATTCCTGATTCTACCGCTTTAGTAGATGGCAGGACTGCCAATATTATGCTTACCTTAATAAAAGATAGGGAGGAACTTTTAAAAATAAAGGAGACAAAGGAACAGCTTGCCATAATACTAAACTCAGCTCAAGTGGGTATTCAGCTTGTAGACAAAAACGGCATAATTCAATATGTAAATGAGGGTTACACCCGCATAACCGGAATTCCGGCAAATGAGCGTATAGGCTGCAATGTATTTGATGTTTCCCAGGACGGGGCACTGGTAGAAGTGCTCAGGACGGGAAAGCCTTGTATGGGTAAGCCTAATAGGGCAGTAGGATCTAATGCTCAGGTAATCTCAAATGCGGCTCCTGTGATAGTAAACGGTGAGATGACCGGGGCAGTAGTTGTGTTTCAAGATATAAGTGAAGTTATTCGGCTTACAAAAGAACTTAAAAAGTCCTCTAGCATGATTGATGGTCTTAAAGACGAAATAAAGAAAATGAATGAAGTGAAAGGCACCTTTGATGATATTGTCGCAAGAAGCCCCGTGATGCAGGATGTGATAAACATGGCAAAAAAAGCTGCAAAAGAGGATTCTACAGTATTGATAACAGGGGAAAGCGGCACAGGAAAAGAACTTTTTGCAAATGCCCTTCACAGCGGAAGTACCCGGAGCCTAAAGCCGATGATAAAGATAAACTGTGCTGCAATTCCGGCAGAACTTTTGGAGAGCGAACTTTTCGGACACGAAGCCGGAGCCTTTACCGGTGCGGCCAAGCTTAAGCTTGGAAAATTTGAACTTGCAAACGGTGGCACCATTTTCCTCGACGAGATAGGAGATATGAGCCCACTGCTTCAGGCAAAACTTTTACGCGTGATTCAAGAACAGGAAATAGAGAGGGTCGGCGGCACAAAACCCATAAAAATTGATGTGCGCATTATAGCTGCCACCAATCAGAATCTATTAGAACTTATCCGTGTTGGAAGATTCCGAGAGGACCTTTATTTTAGATTGAATGTAATCAACATAAATATACCGCCTCTGCGGGAGAGAAAAGAAGATATTATAGCCCTTGCGGAAACATATATAAAGGAATTTAACCGCAAGTTTTATAAAAATGTCAAAGGCTTGACAAATAAAGCCCAGGATCTACTGCTTTCATACCAGTGGCCCGGTAATGTAAGAGAGCTTAGAAATATTTTTGAAAGGACAATTTTAATGGTGGAGGGAGAGTGGATAACTGAAGATTTACTATTTCCGTATTTTAATCAAATCAAGAGAAAGGACCCCGAAAAAAATGGCCTAATGCCTATAGAAGAAATGGAGTGCAGGATGATAAAAAAGGCTCTTGAAGAATACGGCTCAAGCGTAAAAGGCAAACAAAAGGCCGCCAAAGCCTTAAAGATTTCCCTTGCCACACTTTATAACAAAATAAAAAAATATAATATCGAGGCTTAAATTTTTAACCTAGACTTGAAAATTTTCATAATCTTACATTGCTTAACCGGTGCACTTTACGAAGGTAAATAAAACAAATTTCAAGCTAAGATTTAAAAAATGATAGGAAAATAAAAGGTAGGTTCTAAAAATAAGATATTATCTCTAAGAATTAGAATATATATTCTATATTTTAGAATGGCGCAATTTTGTTGATACTTTTCGAAGATTTTAGCAGGAGACTTCATTAAAACTTATAATAATTATAAAAATAAATTGAAAAAGCCTGAAATATCAAAGGGTTTTGTTGGCATATTATTTGCATATATATTATTTTATGGAATATAAATAACGGCAAGGGTATCTTATATGCTTAAGATACATTTGGAAAGGGGAAGCTTATGCACGAGGCAGATGTAGTAGTGATTGGCGGCGGTGTTATTGGATGCTCTATAGCATATCATCTTGCAAAAAAAGGTGTATCTGTCATACTGCTAGAAAAAAATGATGTGGCATCGGGTACATCAGGAGCATGTGACAAGGCAGTGCTTTTACAGTCAAAAAACCCGGGGCTTCATCTTAAGATGGCCCTTGAAAGTGTAAAACTTTTTCCTGATTTGCAAAAAGATATGGATATAGATATAGAGTTTAAAAATGCCGGTGGTATGATTGTAATTTATACCGAAGAGCAATGGGAGATAATGAA
This sequence comes from Tepidanaerobacter sp. EBM-49, assembly GCF_001896645.1. Lineage (NCBI taxonomy): Bacteria > Bacillati > Bacillota > Clostridia > Thermosediminibacterales > Tepidanaerobacteraceae > Tepidanaerobacter > Tepidanaerobacter sp. EBM-49. The sequence continues at coordinate 24,544 of NZ_MPPE01000058.1, read as the reverse complement.
AGAATTTGTAGAAAGGCAAAACAGCTATGGCCTTTCAGTAAGTTTAATCGGGAAAGACGAAGCAAGGCAGAGACAGCCGGCCTTTTCAAAAGATATAATAGGCTCAACTTACAGCGCGATGGATTGTGAAGTAAACCCTATATACCTTTCACTTGGATTTTTCCGCAGCGCAAAAAGATACGGCGCAAAAGCAATGCTTGCAACCGAGGTAAAAGACATAAAGGTTAAAGACGGCAGAGTAGAAGGCGTTGTAACTGATAAAGGCGATATTGCAACGCATACGGTAGTCAATGCTTGCGGAGTGTATGCTCCCTTTATCGGAAACATGGCAGGAATAAAAGTTCCGATAGTGCCCAGACGAGGTCAAATAATAGTAAGTGAGGCTGTAGCACCATTAGTTCACGGTGATATAAACTGTGCAAGATATATTACGGCAAAGTTTAATCCGGAGCTTCTGGGTCAAGGCGAAAGCGCCCGACTTGGTATAGGGCTTTCCTTGGGTCAAACTGAAAATGGCAATCTGCTGATAGGCGGAACAAGAGAATTTGTGGGCTATGATAGAAGAACCACCCATGCTGCTCTCAGGGAGATATTAAAACATGCATCAAATCTGGTTCCTGCTTTAAAAGACGTCAGTATTATACATAGTTTTTCCGGTCTTAGACCTTATACACCTGACGGCCTTCCTATCCTTGGACCAGTTCCGAATTTGAAAGGGTTTTATATGGCGGCAGGACATGAAGGAGACGGGATAGCACTTTCGGCAATTACCGGCAGATTGATGTGTGATGTTATCACTGAGGGTAGTACAACTATAGATATAGACATGAAGCAACTTTCAATAGAAAGATTTAAGGAGGACGATGTAAATGATTTTTGGACAAGTCATAACTGCAATGGTCACACCTTTTGATAAGGATTTGAGTATAGATTATAATGCTTTGGAAAAATTAATTGAGCATCTTATTGCAACAGGAAGCGACACTCTTTTGGTGGCAGGAACTACAGGGGAATCACCTACACTTTCGGATGCAGAAAAACTAGATCTTTTTAGAGCATGCAAAGAAATTGCCGGTAAAAGAGCAAAGATTATGGCAGGCACAGGCAGTAATTCTACGATTCATAGCGTGGAGTTTTCACAAGAAGCCGAGAAGGTGGGAGTAGATTGCCTTTTAGTAGTATCCCCTTATTACAATAAGCCGACACAAGAAGGCCTTTACAGACATTTTAAAGCTATTGCCGATGCAGTGGATATTCCTGTTGTGCCTTACAACATACCGGGCCGAACGGCAGTCACAATAGAGCCTGAAACATTGGCGCGTCTTGCAGAGATTAAAAATATAGTTGCAGTAAAAGATGCAGTAGGTAATCTGGAAAAGACCAGCAAAACCAGGCTGCTCGCACCTAATCTTGAAATTTACAGCGGAGATGACAGCATGACACTGCCTATGCTGGCACTGGGCGGCCAAGGCGTTATAAGCGTAGCATCCCATGTGGTAGGTAGTGAGATAAAGCAGATGATAACAAGCTTTAAGGAAGGAAAGACAAAAGAAGCAGAGGAAATTCATCTAAAGCTGTTTGATTTGTTTAAGGCTCTTTTTGTCATTACAAATCCTATACCGGTAAAAGCTGCACTAAACCTAATCGGCATACCTGTAGGTGGTTTGCGCCTTCCTTTGTGCGAAGCTGACGAAAAGACGGTTGCTCTTTTGAAAAGTGAGCTGAAAAAGCTGGGTAAAATTGAATAAACAGCACATAATTTTAGCAGGTGGCAGTACTTGTTTCGGGCATAAAGCAATACGTGTATTGCTGCCTGCTTTTACGCAAAAGCGGTAAGTTTTAATACTTTTACAAAGGAAGATGAATTTGCAAATATTCCAAAAAGAAACCGCATCTATATAATATGAAAGTTCTTCGATAATCAGACATATTGACTATTTATTAAAATTGATTGGCGAAAGATGCGGCAGTTGAGCTGAAGCTGCCTGATTTTATAAGCGTTGTCAGCTTAATCTATTATTTTTTATACATAATAATTTTATAAATCGGTAATTGCAGTAGTGGCAATATGAAAAAAGGCTTTTAGACTTTTACGAGGTTCTTTAAAGCATGGAATTTAGTGAAAAAAGGAGGTAGAAATTCAAAAAAATTTTGATAAGAGCTGCTAGTTTCAAGGTTTTAATTTAGTGCAAAATTGAAATCACGGACCGTCTTTATTCATTCTATTACATCCAAGCAAGAGCAAATTACACAGCAATAGCAGCCAATAAGCAGTTACAGCTTCACTAAGCTGTAAAAAAGCAAACTATCATTAATAGGATCTTATTTCTATTTACTGGGGTTAAAAATTAAAAAACGGGAGGAATTGTAATGAATCTTGGCACAATACTCTGGATTGCAACAGTAGTCCTGGGAGCCTTTTTCCTGTGGATCGGATTTAAAGTCAGCCACAAAGCCAGCGCCAGTTTTGCCGACTATTCGATTGCAGGCGGCAGTTTGCCCCTATTCCTCATATTTTTTACTGAATTTGCAAATATTATGGGTGTAGGCAACTTTGTGGGTCATGCGGCAAAGGGTTACGCAAACGGCTTGCCATGGTTGTTTTTTATACTTGGCGAGCAGGGTTCCAAGATAATCTTTGCTCTGGTGTTTGCAGGTTTTGCTGGAAGATATACTTACAGTACATTTATTGAAATGATTGATGATCTAGTCGTAAAAGATAAGGTAACGCGTGTTATTGGTGCAATACTTGCCTGCAGTATAATGATAGCTTGGACAGGTGGGCAAGCTAAGGGATTTGGAACGATATTCCAAGTTATAACAGGAGCCAATCCTGTGCCAATAGTATTCTTATTTACCGCCATCTATATCGTATACACAACGCTAGGCGGCTACTATTCCCTTGTTTGGATGGATTTTGTGCTTGGACTGATGGTTATCGTATTTGGCGGAATGTTCTATTTTGAGGCATTCAAGATTGTAAATTTCAGTTTTGCTGAAATTGGGGCGCGTCTTACTGCAATGGGAAGACCTGAGATGTGGAGCCTAAGTGGTGCAAATTATGGTGTGGCCTTGGCTAATTTCGTAACAGGCTGTGTCGGCATCTTAGCAGCTCAGATGTATTGGCAAAGCTGCTTTGCTGCAAAGGATTCAAAGACTGCCCGCAATGGCCTGCTTGCCAGCGGAACAATTGCAATTATATTCGTTATGCTTACTGCTATAGTCGGTATGATAATCTATACCGTAAATCCTAATCTTACCGGAGAACAGCCAATGCCCTGGTTTATGATGAACATGGTGCCTACTATTGTGGCTGTGGGCATATTCTTGTGCATAATGGCGGCAGGCATGTCCTCGGCAGACTCCAACCTGAACTCTGCTACGGTTTTAATGACTAATGATATTATAGCAGTATTTAAACCTGATCTTACAGATAAGGAAATGATTTTTATTGTCAGAGTCTTGACGGTTATAGTAGGTATAATAGCAGCTGTTGTATCTATTTATTCCCCTTCAATTTTGGATCTGTTTTCAAGGGCTTATTCTATGGCCGGAGGCGGTTTGGTGCCGCTGCTTGTTGTAGGCCTGCTGTGGAAAGAGCGGCCGGAAGATCCATTCCAGCCCGGAAAGCGAAACAGTAAAGTGACTCCCTGGGGAGCAAGAGTAGGCATGATTACAGGCGCTGTTTTGTCACAAATCAACTCTCTTGGCACATATAAGATACTTATTGCTCTTGCTGTCTCAGCCATTCTTATTATAGTTGTTTCTATGGTGACAAGAAACAGTGATTCTGCATCTACAGCAGCCTAAATCCGGTATTTGAAACGCCTTTATATTTTGGAATAGAGCCTGTCAGGCGGACTAAAGCTTGCGGCCTATAATTATGAGACCGGGTATTTCAATGCTAAGCCGTTTACTTAACAGGTAATAAGATTATATATAGGCTATGGAAATTGCGAGCAAGGGTCATTTTTAAAATCTAAAGGACCTTCCTGAAGATTATAAGTTATCTTCCGGAAGGTCCTTAATTTTACTTTAGAAAAGCCTTCAGATACTTTGCAATTCGGAGTGAAGGGAAATGAAGAATCTTAAGACTTATCATCGAAGATTCTTCGCTTGCGCTCATGATGACATTTTTCGGCGATATTATTACTTAAAATAAGGTTTTTTCTGGCAGTATTAACGTTTTAATGATGATATTCTAATTACGTTATCGCTTAGGGCAACAATTTATGCTCAATGCTTCAAGGCTCGATAATATCTCTAAGAGAGTGCTCTGCCGTTGGGTTCTGGCATTTTTTATTCAGGGCTCGATAAAAATATCTCCCAGAGGGCTTGCTTGTTTTTTGAGCTTTCCCTTTGCTACAAGTTCATCCAGCGCTGCCTTTAGGGTCCTTACTTCGTAGTTTGCACCGGCAGCTGCATTGATTTCCTCTACAGCTTTGGCAAAATTTGCAGCATATATGGGAAGATGCGGTTTTATGGCATCGAACAGATTATCTTCGGAAGTTTCGCGATAAAACTTTATTTCATCTAGTGGATTTTGGGTATGGGGGCTTCGAGTATGAGGAAAACGAACGCGTATCGCAACGGTTCTTCCAAAAAGCGGTGATGAAACAAAAGCATCTCCTGAAGGCAGATAAGGCAGCCTTCTAGCTTCCTCAACCTTTATATCGGTTTCTTCGGAAATAGTGCCGATATCAGAGGCACGCACAGTGCGAAATATGATTTTTGTATTAAGCTGCGCTGTGACGGTTTCATCAAGAAGCGTAGGCCGCTGCGTGGCGAGTATTAAAAATACGCCGTATTTTCTTCCTTCCTGGGCAATTTCTGTAATTATTCCTTTTGTGGCAGTATCTTTTCCTTTTGGCGCAAAATTATGAGCCTCATCGGTTGCGATTATGAAGGGCGGAAAATATTCCCCTGATGGCTGGCCTTTTAGCTCGCCATCCTTATAATCTCTGCGCTGGTGGTAAATGTTAGAAAGCAGGTAAGTGGAAAATACCTGCAGAAGCCATATAGGTCCCTGAATTACTGCAAGTTTCCCCTGCATCATTGTCTCTTTTACCGGCTTTATATCATGGCTGAAAAGACCGGAACTATATAATCGTCTCAGCCGCCATATGATACCCTGCACAGAAGGCAGAGGGGTATTTTGGTACTTTTCAAAGAGCTGACGCATCTTAATATATTTTTCTTGCTCCATAGGTTCCATATCCTGTTTTAGTGCCTGCTCAATGCGGGATCGTCCCATCTCTAACGCTTCGCCCAAAAGCTCAAGGCGATTTGAAAAACTTAAATATGTATCGCCCCTTAAATGAAGCTCTTGCACAGCACTTGACATGGCCTCTGTTAAAGGAGATACGGCTGAAAGCAATGCCATCAAATCTCCTCTTGATAAATTTAAAAATTCTACGCCGATATCTTCGCCTATCTGAAATTTTTTAAATACATCTTTAAAATCCCGTTTTTCTAAGCCGTTTTCTTGGCTTTCCGAAAATTCCATTTCATAATGCGGATCCAAGATTAAGGCCGGAAATCGATGCTTCATTACTTCTTCCATAATAACCCTAAGACCGAAAGATTTGCCGGAACCCGACCCGCCGAAAACTCCGATATGGGGATACTGTTGAAATGACCTGAGATCCAAGAAAAACGGCACGTTTCGCGTCTTGTAAACCTTGCCATTAGAAAACATTTCGCAAAGGCCGCGAAGGTCTTCCTCCATGGTCTCGGCAGTTTCTTCGGTATTTTTGATTTCACCTATCAAAAGTCCGTCTTCGCGCGCGCCTTTTAAAAGATGACTCCTGACCTCGTCGAATATAGGAAGGCGAGCTTTACATCCTGTTACTACCGGAAAATTAGCTTCTGAAATAAGCTTGACTTTTGCAATGTTTATTTCATCTTCGTTTATTGAATACCCTAGATGCTTTAAGGATTCTATAACATCGGCGTCGTGAATGCCATTGCCTATGGAAAGGGGAATAAACCTGTTGTAAGAATTGCTTTCAACCACTTCGCCTATAAGGTTTCCTTGATAAGGATCCTCTATAACCAGCAGCTCATTTATCCGAAACTTTCTGTCTCTTGATGCTGCATACACCTCTTGTGGCGTTGTAAGCCCAACTACCTGCATATTTGCCATAATATTCCTCCTACATCTCCCGTTTTTCTCGCTTAGGCTTTATAAATTCTACATAATCTTCTCCGAGGTAAGTGTGCAGCAACCCTTCCATTACTGCATCACTTATTCTTACGCTTTTATCAATTATATCAAGCCAAAGAGGTATCCCTCTGCTTTCTTTCGGGGTTAGCGTAAATACAAGATTCGGTACAAGCCCTATTGCTTCCTGCTGTTCTTCTAAAAGGTCAATTCCTATAGGTTTTGGATCAAGAGATGACCTCATAAAAAGCGTCCGAAACCCTTCTTTAAATAAGCCTGGCATAATTTCCAATGCTTCTCCAACCTGCAAAAGTCCGAATAAAATTTCCCAATCTGATGCGGGAAATCCGTCCATGTCCAGGGCATCCTTCAAGCACTGGCTAATTATACCGGTGGATATACCTTCTACAACACCTGCCAGCAGGACTTTTTGACTTATTGCCTCTTCTTTTAATTTATTCCACAAAGCTCCGGCCTCAATTTTATAACGGACTAGAGAGCCGTCCAGCAAAATTACTGCGGGCTTGAATTTTTCTAATGCCAGAAGCGCCGCTTTTGCCTCTAACTGGGCAAGATTGCGCTTTACAAATTCCTGATATTCTTCTTCATTCGCTACATCTTCTGTTATAAGGGGAGAAAATGCATCGGTTACGAGAAGATCGTTTTCTCCGGAGCTGCAAAGTTTTGCAAGAGCTTGTTGGAGGGTAAACAGATAAGGAAAAGGTCCTCCCGCGCTGTTTGTTGACCCATCCACCCCTACAATTCCGCCTTTTTGAGTAATACCCGAAAGCTCTTTTTGCCCAAGTCTTTCGCACATAACAAAATTTCCCAGGCCCTTTTCTGCTATAATAGAGCGCAGCGAAGAAGGAGAAGGCCTTTTTTCCAAGCGCAATCGCATGGCGCTAGCTGTCTCTTCGAATTTTTTCTTCAAATCGGTATTTACCTCAAGCATTTTTACACCTGCCTAAGTTTTTAAAAATTTTACAATTCTGTATTGACTTTTTTTGTCATTTCTGGTATGATTTTGTCCAGGGTAAATCATTATATATAAAATTAGGGGGCGTATGTAAATGAAATCTACAGGAATTGTAAGAAAGGTCGACAATCTGGGGCGTATTGTTATTCCTATAGAGCTGAGAAAGACTCTGGGAATATCCGTCAAGGATCCGCTGGAAATTTATGTGGATACCGACAAAATAATCCTCAAAAAATACCTGCCTGCCTGCATTTTCTGCGGCAATGCCGAGGATTTAATTGTTTTTGACGGAAAAAACATCTGTAAAGATTGCGCAAAAAAGATTGAAAAGGCCTTGGTGAAACGCACTGTAGAAGGTAATCCTTCAAAGCGGAGCGCTCGCCTTACAGATGACGACAGCGAAGCATCTGCCGAGGCGAAGTAAAAATAAGTCAAGCTAAGCGAGCCAGTTAAATACTAAAAAGAAGAGATCCCTAAAAAAAGTTCTCTTCTTTTTTCGTATCTAAAATTTTACTCGACTATACACTTGGAATTGCGTTCTTGCATCATCTCAGCGGATCTTTTGGCAGCGCTTTCAACTGTTTTGACTATTAGGCCGATAAAGTCTGCATTTTCCAAGACTTTCATCCCTGCCATAGTTGTGCCACCAGGCGTTGTGACCTCGCTGCGCAGTTTAGAAGGGGACTGTCCGGTTTCGACTACCATTTTTGCCGCTCCATACACTGTCTGCACTGTAAGCTCTTCAGAAAGCGGACGAGGGATACCTGCCTTAACCCCTGCCTCTATTAAAGCGTCCATCAGCAAATAGACATAGGCGGGACCGCTGCCTGAAAGCCCTGTCACTGCATCCATCATGTCTTCCTCTACTATAGATACTTTACCTACCGAAGAAAATATTTCCTCTGCAAAATTTCTAGCCTCTTCTTTGGCATATCGCCCTAAGGCTATTGCTGTAGCTGATTCTCTTACTTTGCATGCTGTATTGGGCATTGCCCTAATAACCTGTATTTTTTTGCCTAATGCATCTTCTACATAGCTTGTTGCAACTCCTGCCGCAAGGGTAATTATAATGTGATTATCAGTTATATCATTTTTGAGCTGTTTTAGCAGATTATCAATATCTATTGGTTTTACGGCAATTATAAGATATCTGCAATTTGACAATATTTCCTTATAGTCCCTTGTTGTATGAACATTATATTTTTCCCTAAGGGCATGAAGTTTTTCGTCATTTTGCTTGTTTGTTACATATATATCTTCAGGATTTATTATATTCTGGCTTAAAATACCATCTAGCATCGCAACTGCTATAGATCCTGCTCCGAATATTCCTATGGTTCTGTGGTTTTGCACTTACTTTCCTCCCATCGCTTGCGCTGATTTTTGATTTTCTATAAAAATATCTTGACATAGAACATTATCAAGTATAAAAAACCTTCCGCCGTGAGAGGACGAAAGGTCGTTGCTTGCCGTCTTGATTTCTTGGTCAAATGCTTGAATTTTGGTACCGCACCTTTCCTCTGCGCCGTTAGGTGCTTTAAGGACTTTTGTGATTAAATAATATTTTATAATACTATCTAGTAAAGTGTCAAGTGAGCTTGCTACTTATAAAACAGGCGAATTCCAACTTCGGTGAATTTACCTGCCAAACTCGGTATTATACGTTTTCTATAGATCTTAATAATGAAGAATATTAAGCTGTTCAAAGAAAGATCATTCACCTTGAAAGACTTTCTACTTTGTCAAGTATCACATGGCAAAGCCAGCTGTTCAAACAGGTATTTCCTTCATAAATACTGATGTGTTGGTTTTTGATTTACATCATATCCTAGAATATTTAGCAGCTTATCTTATATCGATAAAAGATGGAAGGCCTGTCATTTTTCTATTAAAATTTCATATGCCTCATTTCTTGAAACACCGACTTGTTTTGCCGCTCTCTTTAAGGCTTGGTTTTTTGTAAAGCCTTTAGACATTTCTTCTTTAATAATCGATTGAAGGGAAGCTTTTAGCTTATCTTCGTCTGCTTTTGCACTCTCAGATGGGCTTTTGCAAGGTGTAAAACCCTCAACCACTAAGACCATTTCGCCTTTAGGAGGAGATGCCTCAAATCTTTCTATAATCTCTCCTATGGTGCCTCGTATAAATTCTTCATGGATTTTAGTCATCTCTCGAGCGATAACAATTTTTCTGTTTCCAAAGATGTCAAATAAAGTTTTAAGGGTTTTTACTATACGATGGGGTGCTTCGTAGAATATCAATGTTCTTTCATCTTCCACGATTTTCGTAAGGAACTCCCTTTTTTCTTTTTGTTTTAAAGGCAAAAAGCCTTCAAAAGCAAAGCGCCTTGTGGAAAGACCTGATGCGACTAAAGCGCATACAGCCGCTGCTGCTCCGGGAAGAGGAACAACTTTAATCCCTTCTTTTATGGCATCTTGAACCAAATCTTCTCCGGGGTCTGAAAGAGCCGGGGTGCCGGCATCTGTTACAAGGGCAATGCTTTTGCCTTCATTTAACATATTAATGAGTTTTGGACCCTTTGAAATTTTATTGTGTTCATGATAACTTGTAAGCGGTGTTTTAATTTCAAAGTGGTTTAATAATTTTATTGTAACCCGGGTATCTTCGGCGGCTATAAGGTCTACTTCCTTTAGAACATTTAAGGCTCTAAATGTTATATCATCAAGATTTCCAATTGGAGTGGGGCATAGATATAGTACACCCTTATCTGAATCTGACATTTTGCTCTCCTACTGACTTCCGAAATATATTTTTATTATCTCATCGGTATAACTGCCGTCGGCATTATAAACTACTAGCGGCGGAAGCATCTTTAATCCTGAAGATGCACCTTTTTTTGCCATGACAAGAAATAAATTTGGGCCTTCGCTGAATTTTGGATGCACAAAGCGCATAAGTTTGGGTTCAAGCCGAAAGCTTCTCATTAAGCAAATCGCATCAACAAGTCTTACAGTCCTATAAACCATATAAAACTTTCCGCCGAAAGTTAAAAGGTTAGAAGCGGTGCTTACAACATCTCTCAGCGATGCGGCGATTTCATGTCTTGCAATGGCGATACTTTGGTTGGGACTAATTTTCCCTTCATCTACGGTCATATACGGAGGGTTTGCCGAAACCACAGTAAAGCTTTCACTGCCAAATATCTTAGGGGCTTTTTTAAGGTCTGCGCAAATGATTTTTGCTCTGTCTTCAAGACCATTCATTTTTATGCTTCTCTTTGCTCTGCTGCAGGCTGCTTCATCTATTTCTATGCCGATTATCTCTTTTGCACAAGTTTTAGCGCAAAGCAGTATGGGAATGACTCCGCTTCCTGTTCCCAAATCTATTATCCTGTCGTTTTTACCGGCCTTTATAAAATTTGCAAGCAGTACTGAATCGATGGCAAACTTATATGCCCCGTCTTGCTGGATGATTTTTAGGTTATCGCACAATAAGTCATCAATGTGCTCGCCGGGATATTTTAAGTATTCTTTCATTAACTTCACCTTACGCTAAAATGTCTTATTTCATTATATCAAAAGGCAAATGAATTAACAATTGATTAAACAATGTCAAGGCTGTTCTTGCCAAAGAGCTTGAACTGAAACGATTTGAGAGTCTATGATGATTTTAGCTGAAAAACAAAATATATTAATAAATTATAGTAAAAATAGAGGAATTTTTACATTCATGTCGAATTTTAATTAAACGATAAAATTTTAAGATATATTTTCCAAGTAGGGAGTGAATAAAATTAAAAGAAAGGATATTGGCAATAAGATAAGAGAACTGCGCAATAACAAAGGGTTGACTTTAAAAGAACTGGGTGAGAAGACGGACCTTTCAATCAGCTTCTTGTCTCAAGTTGAAAGAGGAACAAGTGCGGTGTCTATAACTGCTCTTGAAAAGATTGCAGGCGCCCTTGAAACCGATCTTGCCTATTTTTTTACTCTTCCACAGAAACATGAAAACTTAATAATGCGAAGTTATGAGCAAGAGATTTTTTCAGTTGAGGAATCCAGGGTGTATAACAGGCTTGCAAATGATGTCAACGGAAAAGTCTTAGAATCTATGTTAATAACCCTTTTCCCCAATCAAAAGGAAAATAAGGTGGCAACATATACTCATGAAGGAGAAGAATTTGCATATGTTTTAGAGGGAATCCTGACAATTTTAATTGATGATGAAGAGTATCAATTAAATCCGGGAGATTGTGTTCATATGGCATCTACTATCCCTCACGAATGGGTAAACTATACAAATAAATTGGTAAAAGTCCTGTGTGTAAGCATACCGCGGATTTTTCAACAAAAATAAAGATTTACTCTTATTGAATACTTAAAGTCTATTGTATCATAAAAATATCCTGTTTTGTGCGACGGGAGCAATAGGATCTTTTGAAAATAGAAGCGAGAAGAATATAATTATAATAAGTATCAAAATCAAGAAGGGAGAAATGTTTTATGAAGGAAAGACTTGAAAAGCTGTTTGATCTTATGAAAAAAGAAAATATAGACGGGATATTTTTGGCAAAGGATGCTAATGTCCGTTATGTCAGCGGATTTACAGGTTCAGAATCTTATGCTTTGGTATCAAAGGATGCCCGGGCGCTTATAACCGATTCAAGATACACAGAACAAGCCGAACAGGAATGCGAGGGTTTTGATGTAATAAAGTGGAAGGCTCCTCATCCTACTTTGCCAGAGGCGGCATGCGGGGTATGTGAAAAATACGGAATAAAAAAGCTGGGCTTTGAAAAAGACGTACTCACAGTGGATTTTTACGATAAGTTAAAAGAAAATTTAAAAGGCATAGAGCTAATAGGAACAGTAGGCCTTGTGGAGAAAATCCGACAGGTAAAAGATGAAAACGAGATTTCTTATATGAGAGAAGCCTCAAGGATTACGGATGAGGCTTTCAATGAAGTGCTAAATTACATAAAGCCGGGAGTTACCGAAAAGGACGTAAAAAGAGAGCTTATATATCTGGTGCAGAAAAAAGGAGCTGACGACGTAGGCTTTTCATTTATAGTAGCATCAGGGGAAAATGGCTCAAAACCCCATGCAATCCCTTCTGACAAGCCTATTGAGGCAGGGGATTTTGTGACAATGGATATTGGTTCTCTCTACAATGGCTACAGATCTGATATGACAAGGACCGTTGCGGTGAAAATGGCAGATGAAAGGCAAAGATATATTTACAATGTTGTTAAAAGATCTCAGGAAGAAGGAGTAAAAGCTGTAAGAGCCGGAGTAGAATGCAAGCTGATTGATAAAGCTGCTCGTGATGTGATAATATCTGAAGGCGTAGAAGGAATGTTCGAGTACGGCATAGGTCACGGCGTGGGCCTTGAAATCCATGAAGCCCCAGCCATGTCGCCTAACAGCACCCATATCTTAGAGGCCGGTAATGTGATTACCGTGGAGCCTGGTATATATATACCTGGATGGGGAGGTGTTAGGATTGAAGATATGGTAGCAGTAACTAAAGACGGTTGTGAAATTTTGACACGATCACCAAAAGAGCTTATTATCGTATAAATATGGTTTTGCTGACAAAATTAAATTGGGGGTATGAAAATGAGCAAAAAGTTTAAATCAATCCTTGCCCTGCTGACGGCATGCATTTTAGCATGCACAGTGCTTGCCGGCTGCGGCGGCTCCGGTACCACCGAAAAAACCGAAAATGCAGGAGACGCAACTACTGTAAAGCAAGAACTAACCTTTTCTCAGTCATCAGAGATACCCAGCCTTGACCAGCAGCTTATCAATTCAATGCCGTCAACTGAGGTTTCCAACGCAATTTTTGAAGGCCTAGTAAGGCTCCATGACGGTAAAGTCCAGCCTGGCATGGCAGAGACATGGGATATTTCCGAAGATGGAAAGACCTATACGTTTCATTTAAGGGATGCAAAATGGAGCGACGGAAAGCCGGTTACAGCAAATGATTTTGAGTACGGAATAAAAAGACTTCTTGATCCTAAGACAGGAGCAGCCTATGCTTTTGCCGGATATATGATAGTAAACGGCGAAGCCTACAATACAGGAAAAATCACAGATGCAAGCCAAGTAGGAGTCAAAGCCATAGATGAAAAAACACTGGAAATAAAGATAGCAAACCCTGCACCATATTTCTTAGGCTATTTAAGTCTTGCGTGCTTTATGCCTACCCGCCAAGACATAGTTGAAAAATACGGAAAAGATTTTGCTCTTGAAGCTGCTAACAATGTCTACAACGGTCCATTTATTTTGGAAGAATGGAAGCATGAGTCTAATGTAACACTGAAAAAGAACCCGGACTACTGGAATAAAGATGCTGTAAAATTGGAAAAAGTGACCATACTTCAGATTACCGATCCTAATACTGCCTTAAGCATGTATGAAAACGGAGAACTGGATTGGGTGTATGTGCCAAATACTCTTTGGGACAAATACAAGGATAATCCCAGCGTAAAACTTATGATGAACGGCGCTGTAGATTGGCTAAGACTTAATCTCAATGCCGAAGACAGGCCTTGGCTTGCGAATTTGGACTTTAGAAAAGCATTGAATTATGCACTGAATAGAGAAGAATATGTAAATGCCGCTACAAAAGGACTTTATCTGCCCTATTCCCGCCTTGTACTGCCCCTTGTAGCAGGAGCAAAAGGAGGCAAGTATACCGAGGAGTGTCCGATTGATGGTTATCCGCTGTCCGGAGACATGGAAAAGGCAAAAGAGCATCTTGATAAAGCAATGGCTGCACTTAACATAAAGGACCCGAAAGATATATCTCTCGAACTTAAGTTTTCCGATGCAGCAGGAGACAAACCCCTTGCTGAGGTGCTGCAAGATCAGCTGACAAGGAATCTGGGAATTACAGTAACAGTAAACCCTGTAACATACAAACAAAAGCTTGCAGACGATGTGGCAGGTCAATATGAGGCAGTTTACAACGGCTGGATGCCTGACTATGATGACCCGATGACATATCTCGAGCTTTTTGAAAGCAACAATACCCAAAACTCCACGGGATGGAAAAATCCTGAATATGACAGGTTGATTGAGGCTGCAAGGGTGGAAACCGATCCTGTAAAAAGACAGCAGTATTTCTGGGATGCTGAAAAGTTGCTTATAGAGGAATGCCCCTTTGTTCCGCTGCAGTGCAGACAGGTGGCATATCTTGAAAAAGAAAACCTTAAAGGTATATCAAGGTATTTTGTGGGTTCGGATGTAGACTTTATATATGCATATTTTGAATAACTTTGAATAAAGAGTAAACCTTTAAACCGTGGGGCATTGCACGCCTTCCTTGTGCTGCAAAATGCCCCACATCATGAATTTTAAGAAGGGAGGGGCAGATTTTTGAAAAGATATATACTTCAAAGATTGATTATATCCTTGCTTACAATATGGGTCTTGGTAACTGTGGTATTTATTCTTGTAAGACTTATGCCGGGAGACCCTTTTATAAGCGAAAAAATGACGCCTGAAATACGAAAAAACATGATGGAATATCATGGCTTTGACAAGCCTTGGTATGTCCAATACTTAAAGTATTTAAACAATCTTTTGCATGGTGACTTAGGACTTTCACTAAAATACAGCAACCGCAGTGTAAATACAATACTTGCTCAATCTTTCCCGATTTCTGCCGACCTTGGTATAAGAGCTGTGGTTCTTGCAACGGTTCTGGGACTTTTCTTAGGGGTAATGGCTGCTTTAAACAATGGCAGATTTTTTGATTACTTTTGTGTCATTATAGCGATAATAGGCGTATCTGTTCCGGACTTTGTGGCAGGTTCGGTTCTGCAGTATGTTTTCGGATTAAAATTGCACATGTTTCCCATAGCAAGATGGGAAAGTTTCAGGCATACAGTGCTTCCTGTAGTCGCCTTGTCCCTTAATACCCTTGCAGTTATAACCAGGACTATGCGTTCTAGCATGTTGGAAGTAATAAACGAGGATTATATACTTACAGCTAAGGCAAAGGGACTTTCGGACTGCGAGATAGTCACAAGGCATGAAATTAGAAATGCCATACTTCCCATTGTGACCATTTTAGGACCTATTACCGCAGGCATACTCACCGGCACCTTTGTCATTGAGCAGATATATGCGATACCGGGCATGGGAAGATTTTATGTATCCGGCATAAACGACAGGGACTATAGCATGATTTTAGGAATGACGGTTTTTTACGGTGTATTCTTGGTTGCGGCAAATTTTGTAGTTGATATAATATACGGATTTGTAGATCCCAGAATTAGAATATCCGAGAAATAAGGTGATGTAGACTATGGACAGTTCGGATATTATAACCGATGAAATGTTCACTGTTGTAGGAAAAGATATAGAAAACTATAATTTAATAACAAGACCCAGCCTTTCTTACTGGCAGGATGCATGGATAAGACTGAAGAAAAACAAGGTGGCCATGTTAGGTCTTGCTATAATAATATTTTATATAATTATGGCGATAATAGGACCTTATATGACTTCTGCCGACTACAGGATGACAAATTCAGCTATAGCGGATCAACTGCCCAGCAAAGAACATTGGTTCGGAACGGATTCTCTCGGCAGAGATCTTTGGGCTAGAGTTTGGCTTGGGGCAAGGGTGTCTCTTACTATCGGCTTTGCGGTAACACTGCTCAATCAGTTTATCGGCATCATTATAGGCGGCATATCCGGCTACTTTGGCGGCAAACTTGATATGATAATAATGAGGATAATAGATGTGCTTTACGGCATACCGTCCCTTATTGTTGCAATACTTGTCATATTGGTAAGAGGCGAGTCCGGCATAGCAAGTCTCATAATAGCCATGATAATAACCGGATGGATTGGAAGCGCGCGATTTGTAAGGGGTCAGGTGCTTCAATTAAAAAATCAGGAATTCGTCCTTGCCGCAAAGGTCCTTGGCGCAAGCAGCATGAGGATAATTTTGCGCCACCTTATACCAAATATGATGGGACTTTTAATTACGAATATTACAATGGCTATTCCGGGAGCCATATTCTCAGAAGCATTTTTAAGCTATATAGGTATCGGTATTCAACCGCCGGATACAAGCTGGGGGCAGCTTGCAAGAGAAGGTGCCCAGGTATTTATGGCATATCCATGGGAGATATTCCTACCTTCATTTTTCATCAGCACAACAATGCTGTCTCTGAATTTACTTGGCGACGGGCTTAGGAATGCCTTAGATCCCAAAATGCGCGGGACGGCAAAAGTTTAGGAGCCGCGAAATAGGGGGTAAAGATGGACAAACTACTTGATGTAAAAAATCTTGAAGTAAATTTTAAAACTTACGGCGGCACTATAAATGCTGTAAGAGGCATGTCCTTTGACATAGACACAGGAGAATGTCTTGCGATTGTAGGAGAGTCGGGATGCGGAAAAAGTGTTACTGCAAAAGCCATAATGGGTCTTATTCCTTGCCCTCCAGGCGAAATATCAGGCGGCAGTATTCTATTTGACGGCACTGACCTTTTAAAGCTTGATAGAAAAAGTATGATGAAAATAAGGGGCGCAAAAATCGGAATGATATTCCAGGACCCCATGACATATCTTAATCCAACGATGACAGTTGGAAAACAAATTGAAGAGGTGCTGAAAAAGCATACAAATTACACTAAAAAGCAAATGACTGAAAGAATTATAGAGATATTAAATTTTGTAGGCATAGCAAATCCAAAAAGGAGAATGCGCCAATATCCCTTTGAGCTTTCAGGAGGCATGAGGCAGCGGGTTATGATTGCAATAGCAACTGTGTGCACCCCAAAGCTCTTGATTGCAGATGAGCCCACTACAGCTTTAGATGTTACTATACAGGCTCAAATCCTGGAACTTATAAAATCACTGCAAAAAAGCATGAATACCTCAGTGATGCTAATTACCCATGACTTGGGAGTTGTGGCAAACATGGCAGATAGAGTGATGGTGGTTTATGCCGGGAAGATAGTAGAGTCAGGGGTGGTAGACGATGTATTCTATAAGCCGCAACATCCTTATACTTGGGGGCTTTTAAGCTCAATACCCACTTTAGAGCTTAAAAATAAAGAAAAGCTGCCTTCAATTGAAGGCACGCCGCCGGATTTATTTTCACCGCCGACAGGGTGCGCCTTTGCAGCCAGGTGTGCCTTTGCTATGAAAATTTGTAAAGAGATGTATCCTGAAACGGTGGATTTAGGAGAAGGTCACCACTGTGCCTGCTGGCTGCTGCATGAGAAAGCCAAAAATGTGCGGCAGTCTTTTAACCTGTGAGGTGAACAAGTTGCATGAAAATAACGATTACCTGCTTGAAGTAAAAAATCTAAAAAAGTATTTCAAGGTTGGCGCAAACCAAATATTAAAAGCGGTAGATGATGTAAGTTTTTCCATAAAAGAAGGAGAGACATTAGGGCTTGTTGGCGAATCCGGCTGCGGAAAATCTACTACCGGAAAAACTATTGCAAGACTATATGCTCCAACAGGGGGCAAGGTTATATTTGAAGGGAAAAATGCCCACAAATTAAACGGACAGGAAGCAAGAGAGTTTTCCAAAAAGGTTCAGATGATATTTCAAGACCCTTATGCATCTCTTGATCCTAGAATGACAGTAAAAGACATAATCGGCGAAGGCATTGATATACACAACTTATATAAGGGCAAAGAAAAACTTCAAAGAATATATGAATTACTAAATCTTGTAGGTTTAAACAAAGAACATGCAGACAGATATCCTCATGAATTTTCAGGGGGACAAAGACAGCGTATAGGAATTGCCAGGGCACTGGCAGTGGAACCTACCTTTATAGTATGTGATGAGCCTATCTCGGCTCTTGATGCCTCGGTTCAGGCACAAATAGTAAATCTGCTTATATCACTACAGCACAAACTTCGGCTCACCTACCTTTTTATAGCCCATAACTTAATTATGGTAAAACATTTATCAGACAGGGTGGCAGTTATGTATCTTGGCAATATTGTGGAACTTGCAGACAGCAGCGAGCTTTATGATAATCCCCTGCATCCGTATACTAAAGCTCTAATTTCTGCAATACCTATTGCTGACCCAAAACTTGAAAGAAGCCGACAGAGGATTCTAGTAGAAGGTGATGTTTCAAATCCTATAAATCCGCCTCCGGGATGTTTGTTTAAATCAAGATGCAAGTTTGCAAAACCTGTATGCGAGCAGGAAAAGCCGCCACTTAAAGAGATAAGTCCTAACCACTTTATATCCTGCTATCTGTATTAGAAGGAAGGCAAGACTGATTTTAATGTAGAAAGTTGTTTTGGCGAATGTGACGAACCTTTATATAAAGCAATACTTGTTGTTTTAATTCAATCTTCAGTGCACAAGAGTGTTCAGGCATTTGCTGTCAGTTACCTTCTTGCAGGGTTAAGAAGGATTTTGCGCCAAAGTCAAGACCAAAAAGTCTTTCGCTCCGGGTAAAGCATAGTTGGTATAGCTTTCGGATTTACAGTTAGTAAAACGATATATAAGGTTTAATTTTAAAGGATCAGAGTATATGCACCTTAGAAAACTTTTATTCTATAAGAAATTTAAAAGAAGGTGTGAATTATGAGTGATAGTTCATTAGGAAGGCCGGCACTGGAAAAGGAAATCCAAAAAAGAAGATCTGCAGTAAAGCCGATAAACGAGAGGATAGCAAAGCTTCGAGAAGAAAGCGTAAACAGCAAGGTAAAAATATCCCCTGAACGGGTAAAAATCATAACTGATTTTTATAAAAGCGGTGCCGCAAAAGGCAAATCGATTCCGCATCAAAGGGCGATGGCTTTTAAATACTTGATGGAGCGGGCAAGTTTACCGGTGGAAGAAGGGCAGCTCATTGTAGGCATAAGAGGGACAGGCCCTCAGGAAGTGCCCACATATCCTGAGATATGCACCCACAGTATAGAAGATCTTAAAATACTTAGCAGCCGGGAAAACATGCCTTATTTGGTAGATGATGAGACTTTCAAGCTGTACGAAGAAGAAATAATACCAGAATGGCAAGGCAATACAATGCGAGACTTAATATTCGGCAGTGTTTCAGATGAATGGATAAAAGCCTATGAAGCCGGGATATGGACGGAATTTATGGAGCAGAGAGCTCCGGGACACACTGCCGGCGGCGAGAGGATATTTAAGACAGGCCTCCTTGATATAAGGGAAGAGATAAAGAAGAAAATTGAAGAAGCAAAACCCAGCGATCCATACTATTATGACAAGATAGAAGAGCTGAAGGCTATGGACATAGCTGCTGAGGCAATGCTTATTTATGCGCGGCGTTATAAAGAAAAACTGGAAAAGATGGTTGAGGAGGAGCAAAATCCTGAAAGAAAAAAGGAACTTTTAGAAATGGCAAGAATCTGCAGCCGCGTTCCAGCCCATGCCCCTGAAACCTTTTGGGAGGCACTGCAGCATTACTGGTTTATTCATGTAGGCATAGTATATGAAACAAATCCGTGGGATTCTTACAATCCGGGCAGATTCGATCAGCACCTTTTCCCCTTCTATAAAAAAGATGTTGAAGAAGGAAGACTTACAAGAGAAAGAGCCAAAGAGCTTTTAGAGGCATTTTGGATAAAAGTCAATAATCAACCTGCAGTGCCGAAGGTAGGAGTTACTGCGGAGGAAAGCTTCACATACAATGATTTTACAAAAATAAATATCGGCGGCTTAAAAGAAGATGGGTCTGACGGTGTAAATGATGTGTCATATCTGGTTTTAGAGGTCCTTAATGAAGTTAGAACACTGCAGCCTAATACCGCTGTTCTTGTAAGCGACAAAAACCCCAGGCATTTTCTCTTGAAGGCCCTCGAAGTTGTAGGACCCGGTTTTGGCGAGCCGCCGTTTTTCAATTTCGACGGTGCCATTGTGAAGATGCTAAGACAAGGCAAGAAATTGGAAGATGCCAGAACGGCAGGAGTCAGCGGATGTGTAGAAACAGGATCTTTTGGAAAAGAGTCCTATATCCTGACAGGCTATTTTAATCTTCCTAAGATTTTAGAAATAACATTAAATAATGGAATAGATCCAAAGACCGGCCGAATGCTGGGAATCCAGACCGGCGATCCTTCATCGTTTAAAAGCTACGAAGAACTTTGGAATGCGTTTTTGGAGCAGGTAAAGCATTTTATGGAAATAAAAATGGCAGGCAACGATATTATAGAGGCGCTTTTTGCAAAGTATATGCCGGTGCCTTTTCTATCCCTTTGGACAGAGGACTGCGTAAAGCGCGGGAAAGATTACAACGCAGGGGGTACCCGCTACAATACTCAGTACCTTCAGATAGTAGGTCTTGGAACTCTTGCTTACAGCTTGACATCCCTTAAGTTCCATGTATTTGATAAAAAGACCATCTCTATGAGCGACATGCTTGATGCTTTAAAGCAAGACTTTGAGGGAAAATACGAGATAATGAGACAAATCATCTTAAATAAGACGCCGGTATACGGAGAAGATGAGGATTACAGCGATGTGATAGCAAAAGAGATAGTGGATACTGTAGTTGATATAGTAGAGTCCTATCCCCCTTCCCCTGTTAGGAAAGCCTCAAAGAGAGTTTATTTCCTGCCAACAACTGCCCATGTCTACTTCGGAAAAGTTACAGGCGCCACACCTGACGGCAGAAAAGCAGGTTTTCCTGTTTCAGAAGGGATTTCACCGGTCCAGGGCACAGACAAAAAAGGCGTTGCGGCAGTTTTTAGGTCTATTACAAAGTGCGACTGGGATAAGACCGGTGGAGCACTTCTTAACCAGAAGCTTACGCCGGATCTTTTAGAGGGTCGGGAAAATTTAAAGAATATCGCAAGCCTTATTAAAACCTTTTTCAACATGGGAGGACACCATGTTCAGTTTAATGTGGTAAGTTCAGAGCTTTTGCGAACAGCCCAAGAGCACCCGAAAGACTTTCAGGATCTGATGGTAAGAGTTGCAGGCTACAGCGACTATTTTGTAAATCTGCCCAAGGGACTGCAGGAGGAAATAATTGCAAGGACAGAACATAAAAATCTTTGATAAATTAAAAGATAGCAAGGTTAAAACGGCGGAGGGAATTTTATGGCAAATAGCGGGTTTATTTTTGACATAAAAAGATTCGAGGTTCACGACGGACCAGGTATAAGGACAACGGTGTTTTTTAAAGGATGCCCGCTTAGGTGCTGGTGGTGCCACAATCCGGAAGGCATGTATTTTTCGGAGTCAGTTATGTATTTTGAATATAAATGCATAGGATGCAGGACATGCGTGAATGTATGCCCCCTTGATGCGATTTCCTTTGATTTCGGCAAGCACCATATTGACCGCTTAAAGTGCAGCAGCTGCGGCATATGCTGTGAAAGCTGTCCCTCAGGCGCATTGACTTGTATCGGCAGAGTGGTTACCGTAGATGAACTGATGACGGAAATACAAAAAGATGTACTTCTTTATGACAACTCAGAAGGCGGGGTTACTTTTTCGGGAGGAGAGCCACTTGTGCAGTATGAGTTTTTGACAGATATATTAAAAGAATGCAGGAAACTGGATATTCATACTGCGTTAGATACCTCAGGATATGCACCGGAAGATGTTTTTGCGCGCGCCGCAGAAAACGTGGATATTTTTCTTTATGATTTAAAATTGGCAGACAATCCTAGCCATATTATTTATACCGGAGTTTCCAATGAGCCAATTAAGAAAAATCTCAAGATGCTGGCGGATTCAGGAAGAGGCGGCGATATAATCCTGCGTTTTCCGGTGATTCCCGGCATAACCGATACGCAAGAAAATGTAGAAGGTCTTGCGGAATTTATTTCGACTTTAGATGGCATAAAGGAAATCGATCTTCTGCCTTTTCATGACATAACCGAAAAATATACAAGGCTTGGGATGAAATACAACATGTCTGTCCAAACTGCACCTTCTGAAGAAAAGTTAGAGTATATAAAGAAAAGGTTTGAACAGTTAGGACTTTATGTTAAGCTCTAACGTAAAATTTATACAATAAATTCAAAGGAAAGAGGGTAATGTTTTGTTTTTACAATTTGAAAATCAAAAGTTGATTGATTTTAGCCTTCAAGAAAACAGAAAAGCTATGCAAGAGGCGCTAAATCAAGTCAACGCACAGATGGGCAGGCATTATCCGGCTATAATAGGGGGCAAAAAGCGGGATGCATCGGAAAGGATTGTTTCAATTAACCCCTCGAATATTGACGAAGTTATAGGAACGTGTGCAAAAGCGGACAGCAAAATGGCACAAGAGGCGATAGATGCTGCTTCCGGCGCCTTTGAGAGCTGGAAGCGTGTGCCGCCTGAGGAAAGGGCGAATTACCTTTTTAAAGCTGCAGAAGTCATGAAAGAAAGAAGATTTGAGTTTTCTGCATGGATAGTCATGGAAGCCGGGAAAACATGGAAAGAAGCAGATGCAGATACGGCAGAAGCCATTGATTTTTTGGAGTTTTACGGAAAACAAATGCTTTATTATGCAAAAGGGATGCCGGTAAGCAAAGTTCCGGGCGAAGAAAATGAATGTTTTTACATACCAATAGGCGTAGGCGCCGTTATTTCCCCCTGGAACTTTCCCCTTGCAATTTTAACAGGCACGACAGTTTGCGGGGTTGTGGCAGGCAACACCGTAGTCGTAAAACCCGCAAGCAATACCCCGGTAATTGCAGCAAAGTTTGCAGAAATTTGGCAGGAGATAGGTTTACCTGATGGCGTTATAAATTTTTTGCCGGGGCCGGGAGATTCAGTAGGAGATTATCTGACGTCAAGTCCCGAGACAGGCTTTATAAATTTCACCGGTTCAAAGGATGTAGGACTTAGAATAAATAAATTGGCGGCAGAAATAGTGCCGGGACAAAAACGGATAAAAAGAGTTGTTGCCGAGCTCGGCGGCAAGAACGCCATTATAGTAGACAAATCTGCCAATCTGGATGCTGCGGCAGAGGGTATTGTAACATCAGCCTTCGGATATCAAGGGCAGAAGTGCTCGGCATGCTCCAGAGCGATAATTCATAAAGATGTATATGATGAAATGGTAGAGCGTATTGTGGCAAAAGCCGAAAAGCTAAAAGTTGGACCTGCAAAAGATTATGAGTCAGACATGGGTCCTGTAATAGATGAAAAGGCGCTAAATAAGATTTGCCGCTATATTGAAATCGGAAAAAGCGAGGGAAAACTTATTCTCGGAGGAAAAGCCTTAGAAGGCGGCGGGTATTTTATTGAACCTACAATATTTGAAGGCGTTAAAAGTGATGCGGTCATTGCAAAAGAAGAGATATTCGGACCTGTGCTTGCGATAATGAAAGCCGAAGATTTTGATGATGCGTTAAATATTGCAAATGATACGGACTACGGTTTGAGCGGCTCTGTATATGCTGCCGATAGGGAAAAATTAAACAAGGCACGCGAGGATTTTAACGTGGGCAACCTTTATTTTAACCGCAAATGCACGGGAGCCTTAGTAGGAGGTCATCCTTTCGGAGGCTTTAACATGTCAGGCACCGATTCGAAAGCAGGAGGAGCAGACTACTTGCTGCATTTCATGCAGGCAAAAGCCGTTTCGGAAAAGATAATGTAGAGCAGCAGGATTTAAAAAAATTAACAAAAAGCCTTTCATTTAGCATTGATTTTATAATAACAATCTGTTGTCCCAAAAATTTTTTGTAAATAATATATGTTCATGTTAGAATATACACTGTAATAATAGCTGGAAGGAAGGCAGAAATGAAGAAAGAACCCTATGAAGAAAATACTTTTTACAGCAGGATAAAAAAATTCAGAAAAGAAAAGAAGATGACGATAAAGGAACTTGCTGAAAAGGCAAACATTACATCATCTATGTTAAGCCAAATAGAAAGAGGGCTTGCAAATCCTTCTATAAATACGATGAAGCTTATTGCAAATGCTTTAGATGTGCCGCTTTTTAAGTTTTTCATGGAAGAAGAAGACGATATTAGAAGCCAGGTGGTTACTCCGGAAAACAGAAGGCGTGTATATCTGCCGGACTCTAATGGCGTAATTTATGAGCTTTTAACTCCTGATTTGGCGGGAACCATTGAATTTTGCCAGTTAACCCTAGAACCTTATATGTCTACCTCGGATACCCCTATGGGGCACGAAGGAGAAGAAGTGGCTATTGTAATATCAGGAACGGCAGAACTTGTCTTGGACGATTCTAAGATAATCATGGAGGCAGGGGATAGTATAAGAATCCCACCTCATACTAATCACAAATGGTATAATCCATCAGAGAAGCCATTAGTGCTTATTTTTGCAATAACACCCCCCAGCTTTTGAGAGCACAAGAGCAAGAGCAAGAGCAAAATCAAGAGCTGAAGAGCACGGAGATTAAGAGCACAGAGACCAGCTAACTAAAGTCAAGTCATTTTTTAAAAATAAATTCTAAGAAAAATAGGTATAACAAAGAAGCCTTTAAAAATAACAAACATTTT
>NZ_MPPE01000040.1:0-16662 GCF_001896645.1 Tepidanaerobacter sp. EBM-49 | reverse complement strand
ATATGTATTTTTCTTAAGGGCTAACCAATCACCTTTTTTTATATCTTTTGCGTGTTTCCAAATATAGTTGCCGTCACTGTCGATTACCCGGAGCCGGTGCTCATGTGTTATACATACAGAATATCCGCACTCCGTAGATATTTTCTTGACCTTTGCTTTACCATGAACATAAAACTCGTCGGCCTCTTTTACACCTTCATCGGTATACAATTTTAGCGGTGTTTCATATTTATGCCAGCTGTCCTCTGGGAGATCACAAGGGCCTAATTCTTTTATTTTAATAAGGCCGTTTACCGTAGCAATTCGAGTATTTTCATCCACACATCCGCCTTGTTTTACAGCTTCTGTTGCCGCATTGAAAACCTTCATAAAGGAAATAGGCCCTGACGCTACACCCCCTGTAGACTTTACTGTGGCTCCTTTAGGGCGCAGGCGCGAAAAGCTAAATCCTGTTCCCCCGCCGCTTTTATGAATAAGGGCGGCATATTTAATGGAATCAAAAATTCCTTCCATTGAGTCTTCCACCGGCAAAACAAAACAAGCCGAAAGCTGCCCCAACTCTCTTCCGGCATTCATTAAGGTAGGCGAGTTTGGCAAAAATTTAAGTTCCGCCATTATATCATAAAATTTTTCCGCCCACTTATCAGGGTCTGCGCCAGGATATTTAGACTCTGCTTTAGCTACAGCCCGGGCTACTCTTTCCATTAGCTCTTCAGGAGTTTCAATAACTTTGCCGTTTTCATCTTTTATGAGATATCGCTTTTCTAAAACTACTCTCGCATTTTCTGTCAAATTTATCTTCCCTTTTTTCATTCAATCATCCCTTTTTGGTTTAGTAGATTTCTGTGCTTAATTGGAAAAGTATAGTATAATATATAATATTGATTAAATTCGTAAAAGTATAACAATACAATACCAAAATAAACAATTCAGAATTTGCTACTATATGTAGTAGTATGCATATTTATATTATACTACAACTATGGATTTTAACACCTTCTTTATTTCCTCTCCAGGTTAAAGAAGCTAATTTTTTATAACCAAAATTACTTCTTTCACTTTTTTACGCCATATTATATTAATATAAATTGATTAAGGTGTCTATTTATCCGATGAAATATTTCTATATTAAAACAAAACAACACCATTTCATATTAAAATTAAGAAATAAAAAGACGATCTTTTAAGATCGTCACGTCAGTGCTCCTATTGCTTAAGTTTTTCTTTGCACTCTGAACAGAGTCCATAAAACTCAGTTCTGTGAAAAAAAACCTGGACACTATTTTTTTTAGAAACCTCTGAATCTAGTTCTTTATTCACCGGGCACCCTTTAACATCAGATACTTTTCCGCACTGGGTACAGACAAAGTGATAATGATTTTCTGGATTGCCGTCAAAACGGCTAAATTTGCTGCCGCAGTTTAATTCCAGAATTTCTCCTGCTTCCTTAAGGATGCTCAAGTTTCTATAAACAGTGCCTAAACTTATATTTGGCATCTCTTTCTTTACTTGTTCATAAATCCAGTCTGCTGTAGGATGAGTGTCAGTGCTTTTTAGAACCTTTAGAATTAAGTCTCTCTGTTTTGTTTTACGAACAAATCTTTTCCTTTCCATCTAATCCCTCATTTATCTTCCTTTTGAGGTGCTTCTACCTTAACAAATGTATCTTTGGCTTCGCATTCCGGACATTTTCTAGGCTTACAACGGCTCTCTTTCTCATACCCACAAGCACTGCATTTATATACTGCCATTGAAAAACACCTCCGTATTAGTAATAATTACTATTCATATATAGTATATAGCAGGTTTTTCTATATGTCAACAATTTAATAGTTTTGGCTAAATATAAAATAATATCGGGCAATTATTTTTTTATTAAAAAACTTATTGACTTTTTAAAACAAAAAGTTATAATAAAAATATACAGTAATACTTGTATACAATTATTCAAATAGGAGGGATCCCGCGATGTTATACAATGATAACTCTGCCTTATTAATCAATGAAGAGGAAAAAGAACAGGAAGTTGTATTAGATGTACTAGAAGATTATATGTTGGATTATCTGTATAAATCAGGTTACATGGAATATTAAAGGTGACCCATTATGGTTGAAAAAATAGAGATCTTTTCCTTGAATATTTGAATCCCGTATACCGATAAAAGCAAATGTCGGAATACGGGATTTTGGTTAAGGGGGTCTAGAAATTTATAAAATAGCTCTACAAATTAGCGTGGCGGAAGTTCTGGTTCTTCGCCGCAACGCTCCAAAAGTGCAAGCCATTCTTTATCTACTTCTTCCTGAATGCGCTTTATTAAGTCCTCATTGCCCGGAGCAAACAAATGTCTAAATCTTCCTTGAGGCTTTAAAAATTCCTCAATAGGTACATATCTTTTTGGCTTATAATTTAACTTCCATTTGCCGTTTTCCACCTCAAACAATGGCCAAAAGCGCGTTTCAACTGCTTTTTTAGCAATCTCGACAATATTTGGAGTATCATATCTCCAGCCTCTAGGACATGGCGATAACATATTTATAAAAGCCGGCCCCTCAGTCTCAAAGGCTTTTGTTGCCTTTTTGTGCACGTCTTGCCAATTACTTACTGCAGTTTGTGCAACGTAGGGTATCTTGTGGTCTGCCATTATAGCTGTAAGGTCTTTGCGAGGCTGTTGTTTGCCCGGAATAACTTTTCCTGCAGGGCTTGTAGTAGTATCAGCACCCATTGGTGTTGCGCTGGAGCGCTGAATCCCTGTATTCATATAGGCCTCGTTGTCAAGGCAAACATATACAAGATTATGGCCCCGTTCCATCGCGCCTGAAAGCGACTGCAGACCTATATCATAAGTTCCTCCATCACCGCCAAACGCTACAAATTTAAAGTCATCATTTATTTTGCCTTGCTTTTTAAGAGATTTGTATGCAGCTTCTACGCCACTTAAAGTAGCACCGGTATTTTCAAAAGCATTGTGGATGAAAGAACAGTTCCACGAGGTATATGGATATATAGTAGTAGCAACTTCAAGGCAGCCGGTAGCGCAACCGACTACTACATTTTCATCATCACCGAGGGCATTTAAAATCATGCGCACTGATATGCCATGGCCGCAGCCGGCGCAAAGCCTGTGTCCGCCAACAAATCTTTCCTTTGTTTTAGAAAGTTCCTTTAATGTAGCCATTTTCGCACCTCCCTATTCCCTAAGTCCTAAATATCTTACAAAATTGTCGGCTTTCCCTGTCTTTATTATATCAGCAAGATCATTGTAAACCTTTTCTACATCCTCAAGCCTTAAATCTCTTCCGCCAAGACCATATACATAGTTTACGACTTTTATATCATTTTTTAAATCATACAGTGAATTCCTTACATCGCCAAACATCGGACCTCCAAGGGTCGAGAATGTTTCTGCTCTATCTAGAACCGCAACAGCCTTTACACCCTTTAGTGCATCAGCAATTGCTTCATGAGGGAACGGTCTAAATGCTCTAGGTTTTAGCACGCCGACTTTCATCCCTTTTGCCCGAAGCTCGTCGCAAACTCCTTTTGCGCTACCGGCAGCAGAATTCATTACAACGACTGCCATGTCAGCGTCATCGAGCTTGTAAGCATCTATTAAACCGTATTTTCTGCCGGAAATTTTTTCATATTCTTTACCGATTTCCTCAATTACTCTTTTAGCAGCTTCCATTGCCGCCACTTGTTGGTATTTATGCTCAAAATAGTAATCATACATATCAAAATTGCCCATCGATATTGGTTCTTTTACATTTAGTAGGTATTCTTCCGGTTTATATACTCCAACAAAATTCTTAACTGTTTCATCATCGAGTATCTCAAGTATATCAAGAGCATGGCTTGTTATAAAACCATCATAGTTGACGCTGACCGGCAAATGTACATCAGGATGCTCAGCAATGCGAACTGCCTGTATCATGTTGTCATATGCTTCCTGAGCATTTTCAGAAAATAGCTGTATAACACCGGATTGCTTGATTCCCATAGCATCACTGTGATCGCAGTGGATATTTATGGGAGCGCTTAATGTACGGTTAGCTACAGCAAAAACGATGGGTAATCTCATAGAAGCTGCTATATAAACTACTTCAAACATATAAGCCAAGCCCTGGCTCGAAGTGCATGTCATCGCTCTTGCGCCTGCTGCTGATGCGCCCATTGTAGCGCTCATTGCACTATGTTCGCTTTCAACTGTGACAAAATCGCTATCAACTTTGCCATTGGCTACAAAAGAGGAAAACATTTGAACAACTTCAGTGGAAGGAGTTATCGGATAAGCCGCGACTACATCTGGGTTAATTTGTCTCATCGCTTCAGCAACAGCCTCATTTCCGGTTAAGGCAACTTTATTTTCCATTTTCCTTCGCCTCCTCCTCTTTTTCTATTTCGTCTTCAGAAATCATGCTTATTGCATGGGTAGGACACACACTTGCACAAATACCGCAGCCTTTGCAGTGCTTATAATCAAAAGAACCAAACTTGCCTTCATCAGGTATTATAGAAGCATCCGGGCAGTAGCGCCAGCAGATAAGGCAGTTAATGCATTTTTCTCTGTCAATAATAGGCCTGTTGGTGCGCCAATCACCTGTTTCATAAAGTACACTATTGCCGGGTTCATATATATTACCGGCTTTTGTAAGTTGTTTCCAATTCATCTTGGGGTTTATAAATTCTCTAGGAGCTGTCATTCGCCCTTCACCTCCCGGTAGGCTCTTTCGATAGCTTTTATGTTGCCATCTATGACTTCGGGCTTTGTTCTAAATTTCTTTTCCAGTTCTCTCTTTACATTTTCGATAAATTCTTCATAAGGCATTAGTCCGGTCGCTTTTATAAAAGCTCCCATTAAAGGCGTATTTGGAATAACTCTGCCAATAGTCTCCAGCGAAATTTGATTTGCATCGACAGTGAATATTTTCCCGCCTTTTAGATTAAGTTTTTTTCTGACTTCTTGAGGAGTTTTTGTGGTATTTACAATGTAAATACCGTCTTCCGGTACTCCTTCAGTGATTTTTTCGCTAAGCAATGTAGCATCCAGCACAATAACAATGTCCGGATTAATTACATTTGAATGAATGTGAATGGGTTCATCACTTATTCTGTTAAATGCAAGAATTGGAGCTCCCATTCGCTCGGGACCGTATTCAGGAAAGCCTTGAACATATTTGCCCATTTGAGCTATAGTTTCTGCAAGCATGAGCGCTGCAGTCTTGGCTCCCTGGCCGCCTCTTCCGTGCCAGCGTATTTCCAGCACTTTCTTTGACATAAAAAATCCTCCCTTCAACCAAATATCATTTATATTTATTATAGACTAGATTTTAACATTTAGGGCAATTATTTTGATAAATCTGGAACTGTTGTAATAAAGAACTATGTTTTACGATGTGTTATAATACATTTAACAATAAACGCTAGTACAGTCTACTTATTATAGTATTTTCAAGATTTTATAGGATATAACAGCTGTTCTGCTTAAGTATAACAGACTGTTAAAAAGTGGTCAAGATTCTTTTATAAAATTTATAAATGGTATTTTAAAAATGTTGCTTATAAATATAAAGAACGCGGATTATATTACATAAGCCACGTTCTTTATAGTGCTCTAATTAACTTTACTTATTCGGTTTTGCATATTGAAAGCCTCTCACAAGAACAATAGGCGTTCCTGCATCTGCAGAACCTGCCACAAGATCGGCTAATGTACCAATAATGCTTGTTACATTTCGCGGAGTTGTTCCAAGGCTTTCTCCTGTTACTTTATCCGTTTTATTCTTAAGTATGTCTTCGATTTGCTCTTTAGTGTATCCTTTATTATATAGTGTATCCAATTGCAGTTTAAGTTTTGTGCCGGTCCTAAGAGCTGCACTTTTAAGTCCTTTGCTTACTCCTATCGCAGGACGAGGGTCTGCCATCTCGAATATTCCTGTATCCGGATCCTTATATGCTCCGTCTCCAAAAATCAAAACCTCTACGTCTTTTCCACTAGTTTCTTTAATTTTCGTCTTAATAGCATCAGCTGTTCCATCTGCATCGCCGGGCAAAAGTTTAAGCACGCCTTTTTCGAAATCCGATACATTAGAACCGATTACACCCCACGGACCCGGCCCCATGTCTTTAAGCGTTATAACCGGAACCATTGCGCCAAAGGATGCAAAAAGTTCTTTTAGCTTGTCGCGCTCATGAACCGCCGAGATGCATACGCCGTTAATATAGCCGCGGTCATAAACTTTAAGCGGGTTATTTGTAAAAAGCACTTCTCCTTCTGCGTTGCCTTCTTTTATCATTTCTAAATACAAATCTCTGTAGTCCATGCCTGTAATGGGGTGAGAAAACTTAATGCTGCCTAGTTCATCGATATAGACTACATCCGGATCGTGGTAGCTTTCAAGCTGAGAGCTGTAATCGTAAATTTTTGGTTCTTCAGCGCTTTCGGCATTTGCTACGATCACCTTATGGTGTCCTAGATCAACTCCTATTGCCAAGGCTATTTCTGCGCCTTCTACATCTTTTTTGATTTCAATAACTTTATCTTTGGCTTTTTGTAAATTAGCAAAGGTTACTTCAGCAACGCCAAGCTTGCCTTCGGGAGTTTTTACTGTCAAATCTGCGATGCCTGTCCCTGTGATTTTTCTGATGCTTATAATATTATAACCAAGCTCTTGTAGTTTTAACGCCGCTATAATTTCGCGTATCAGCACGTTTAGCTGTGGTGTATTTTCTCTAGCTTCTCTAAGGCTTTTTAGAACCTTTTTTAGTCGAACTCTTGTAGTTGCAAATTCCTCATCCATTACCTGATTACCCACTTCATCAAACGGCATCGAAAACTGAACAATGACCTTTCCGCCGCGAGTAGCCATAGCCATCGCTTTCATTATCAATGCAAATCTGTTTCTGCTTGCAATCGGGCTGATAACTGCCAGTGTACTTTTTGGCTGCAGGTTTAATTTTTTTTGAATATCTTCAGCAAGCTCACTGCAAGAAATATAGCGGTTTTGTGAGCGGGCAACTACCGCCTCCGTTACACATATAATGTCATCATTTTCTACAAATGGCTTTACCGTATCTGCTGCGATTTCGGTAATGTCATCATTGGGGAAAATAAGACCTGTTTTAATACCTATTGCCGCTACGCCTGTATTTGTAGGAAGAGAAATTTTATCCATGGGACAACATCCTTTCTTTTCTGTATGGAGTACATTAAATTTGCTCCATGAGATATTATACCAGTAAAACTAAAAAAATGCACTACTTATTAAAAAAAATCCATATAAAATTTTTATTTTTACACGAAATGTTCGGATATTGGCCTTGAATCTTATTTAATAATAATTATTATTGACGGATTATTCAAAAGCATGATAATATATTTATGTAGGGCAAGTATTTACAAATAGAACTTTTGATTTAAAAAAATAATGGGAGGCGTTTTTATGCTAAAGGAAGGTGACATTGCTCCTGATTTCGTCTTAAAAGAAGCTAGCGGGCAAGAAGTCCGACTATCAGATTTTCGAGGCAAAAAGGTAGTTTTGTATTTTTATCCAAAGGATAATACTCCGGGCTGCACCAAGGAAGCATGCAGTTTCAGGGATGTTTATGATTACATTCTTGAAGAAGGTGCCGTAGTAATAGGAATTAGTCCTGACAGTCCAGACTCTCATCAGAAATTTAAAGCAAAACAAAATCTGCCTTTTTATCTTTTAAGCGATGAAGATCATAAAGTTGCAGAGGCTTATGGAGCGTGGGGAGAAAAGAAAGCATACGGAAAAACTTCAGTGGGAATTATACGCTCTACTTTCATCATAGACGAAGAAGGTAAGATAATAAAAGTATACCCAAAGGTTACGCCTGCCGAACACGGCAGTGAAATACTTGAGTTTTTAAGACAAGCTAAATAAAAATAAAATCACCAGGAGGGATTTATATGAGCTGTTACCATTTAATGGCTGTATTAATCAATCATCGTGTAGAAAATGCAGTTCAAGTACAACAGGCACTCACAAAGCACGGATGTATTATCAAAGTGCGGCTTGGCCTGCACGAAACCGATAATGTCTGCGCAGATGATGGCTTGGTTTTGCTGCAACTTGGCGGCAGCGAGGAGGAACGCAAGGCTCTAGAAAACGAGTTAAATGCTATACCCGGTGTCAAGGCTAAAAGTCTTGAGATTTGCTCCGATTAGGTTGCAAATTTGCAAAGGAATACCGGGGCCGCTATATGATCATACATAAAGCCCCGCAGAAAATTAAAAGCCATGCATATAAAAAGTTTTCATTACTTACATGCATGGCTTTTAATTATGTGAATCTGTAAATAAAAGTTTGGCAACAGCCCTTATGAAATTTTTTTGTTTGATGTGATTTTATTTATGCGCTGATTCCAAATACATTTTGAACCAAAAGACCAAAGACATATGAAATTGCAGCAGCTCCCAAACCTGTTATTACCATCTCCGCTATTTTGCCCTTTATGTTAGGATTTCCCGCTGTAACAGATACAATAGTAGCCACACTAGCCAAAGCCAAAGCTGCCAGGAGAGCAGAGAGTCCTAAAGCGGCAAATGATGAACCCATTATAAAGTAAGGAATTACGGGAAAACCGACACCTATGATATATGCAATTCCTGTAAATATTGCTGATTTTATCTCGTTTTCGTTGGATTCTTCCACGAGAAGGCTTACCATCGATTCATGATTTTCACCTATTTTGTCAGCTACTTCTTTTCCTACATCTTCAGGCAAGCCGGATTCCGTAAGTTTATCTATTAACTCTTTTTTAGCCCTATCTTTTGAAACACCAAACAACAATTCCAGTTTCTTTTTTACACCTTCATTTACCTGGCGCTGGGAGCGCACAGAAATGAAACTGCCTATGGCCATTGAAAGCGCCCCTGCAAGGCCTACTACTAAACCGTTTATTCCCACAAACAATGGATTATTCGGATATACAGCCGACAAACCTGTCACGGCTCCTAAAAGCTCTACCAGGCCATCGTTCATTCCCATGATAAAATCTCTAATATTGCCAACAGGAAGTGCGCTTTGCTGATTTTCAAAGAGGCTTTCATGGTCTAATTCATCTTCAATTATTTTTTTAAGAACCTTTCTTTCATCTTCGGACATTTCTGCAAACTGTAAGAATTTATAATAAGTTTCTGTGCTCAAAGACTCAGTCATTTCTAAAATAGATAAATAGAGTTTGGGACCTAGTATTGCGCGAATTATCTTTGACCAAGTTAGAGCAAAAGAGCTGCTACCGCCGGAAGGTGTATGACCTCTTTTTTCAAGAAATTTTCGCCAAAAATTTGCGTGGGCTGTTTCAATTTGGCAAAGTTCGTAAAAGTTTTTCCTCATCTCTTCGTCTTTTTCAACTTTTGAAAGGTATCCATAAAGCTTCGCCGCATTTGTTTCTTCTTTATAAAACGACAATGCTGCACTAATTTCGTCGAACATTTAACCACCCCTTCTTATATATCCTTTTGCTAATTACTATTATATTTCATATTGAACAATATTCTATATACCTTACCCTTAACCAGTAAAATTATTTTAACATATTATTTCTTTTTATGCTGTCGATATTACTGTCAAAAGATGGTATATTAAAGGTAGAAAGGCGGCTGTATTACTCAAGAAAGGGTGATAGCATGAAAATCAGAGAAATAATGAAGTCTCCCGTCATAGTTTTAAAACCTAAGGAGACTGTAGAAAAAGCGCTTGAAATAATGAATAAGGAGAAGGTGAATGGCACTCCCATTGTAGACGATAACAACCATTTAGTTGGAATGATTGTAAAGGCAGATATATACCGTTTTTTGATGGATCGAGGCCATTACAAAAGTTGCCCGGTAGAGTGGGTCATGACAAAAAATGTCATAAAAGCTCATGCAGACGAGGAAATTTTAGATGTAGCAAAGCGGCTCAGGGATTACAATATTATTGCTTTGCCTGTGGTAGAAGACAATGATGAGGTTGTTGGAATTATTTCGTTTGAAGATATATTGGATTATTATATAGCAAAAGAAATGAACAAAAACTAAATCTATTCTTGATGCAGTGTTATAAGATTTTTAATGAGTTTTGCCTTATAAAGAGCCTTATCTGCCATATTTATCAAATCTGCAGCCTGAACAAGCTCCTGAGCAGAGGCGATTCCGCCTGAGATGGTAATTTTACAGCCGAAATCATACTCCTCTATGATGCTTCTTATGCGTTCGAAAACTGCTTTTGCTCCGGTTGAATTAGTATCCGGCATAACTATTACAAATTCCTCCCCGCCCCATCTTGCAATAATATCGGTTCTTCG
Source organism: Tepidanaerobacter sp. EBM-49 (assembly GCF_001896645.1). Taxonomy (NCBI): domain Bacteria; kingdom Bacillati; phylum Bacillota; class Clostridia; order Thermosediminibacterales; family Tepidanaerobacteraceae; genus Tepidanaerobacter; species Tepidanaerobacter sp. EBM-49. The sequence goes on along the minus strand of NZ_MPPE01000040.1, from coordinate 6,350 downwards.
AAGGTTGTCCTGTAATATTTGTGCTATTTCTTTCAATACTTCATCACCAAAAAGATGACCATATCTGTCATTTATAGATTTGAAATTATCTATATCCAGGATTGCAAGTGATAAAATTTTATCAGCTCTCTGATCTTTTAAATCTCTCGTAAGATCATGTAATATTTCATTCAAATATCTTCTATTCCAAAGTCCCGTCAGCTCATCTTTGTACGCAGAAAAGTATAATTTCGCAAGAAAATATCCCGTGCAAAGCCAAAAAGACGTATGAATAGTTAAATATGCAGGGGCAAATCGCCTTTCAAATGTATTTTCATTTAGATGCTGAACATATAAAGCCCAAGGCGATATTCCAACACCCATCCACGAAAGAAATATGAAAAATAATTTCAATAAATGCCTCTTTTTAATCATTTACCCACCGCCCCTAACCGCTTATTATACCATTGTACATCAATTGCACGGCATTTGCAAACGTTTTAGTTATAGCATTTATATTAAACTTTGCCCGCGATTGCACTTAGAAGGCAAACTTCTTGGCGTGCTCGGACTACATCCAAAGCACCTATGCGCCTCTATTAAGCTTCTCATAGGTCTCGGTCAGCATATATTCCATAAGGGCATTCCTAAACTGTTCATCATCTAAGACGCGAGTGAAAAATGTTCGGTTCTGGTCCATTCTGTCAACTACCTTATTTATAAAGACTTTTTCAAAGGCAAGTTTGAAATCATCGATGGTGTTTGTCTTAGCTTTCAGGACTAAGTCTTTATCTGCTGCAAACTCTTCTTTAATCTGCTCTACAGATAACTGATCTGCTTTTGTAAAGTCAGTGCCAAAGCGTTCATTAAGACGCTCAATAATGCTTGACAAGTATTCTTCTTCGCTTTCGCGCACCATTCCTCCCCCATATCTTGGCGGAGAAACCGGCACATTTTCATAATTTTCTCCAAGCGAGATACTTCCTTCGAATGTCTTTTTAGCCGTATAATATTCCATAGCAATTTCATCTGCCAGATGAATACTAGAACCCTTTTCCTTAGGCAGCTTTTTTAACAGATATGTTAAATACACATACAGCTTATGCAGCTCTATATCTTCGAAGGGTGTTATCTGAAGGATAAAAGAATAAAGTCTTATATACTTTGCTGCTTGGCTGCTAAAATCCTCCTTATGTTCTTCGTCTAACTTTTTAAATCTTTCTACCGCCGTATCTATAAGGCTGTTTAATACAGCTCTGTCTTTTGAATTCTTTTTTCCCTTAGGTTTAAAATACATATAAGCAAACTTATCCAGTTCTTCCTTAATATACACTCCGCAGGCATCAAGCATCGTCTGAATATCATAGAGCAGATTCGGCTCTGTAACTTCTTCCACAATAGTAGCCTCATAATAAGGCTTAAAGGATTCCTGAATATCTTCTGCTTTATTTACAAAGTCAAGTACAAAAGTATCTTCTTTCCCTTGATAGGTTCTGTTTAACCTAGATAGAGTCTGAACAGCTTTTACCCCTGATAGCTTTTTATCCACATACATTGTATGCAGAAGCGGCTGGTCAAAACCTGTTTGGTATTTTTCCGCAACCAAAAGCACTTGATACTCATCAGTTGCAAAGCGGTCCGGAAGCTCTGATTCTTTAAAGCCGTTCATATCGCTTTCCGTATATTCTATGCCTTCATCCCTTACTATCCCCGAAAATGCCACTAATGTTTTTAGCCCTTTATAGCCCATCTTTTTGATGTATTCATCGAAGGCGTGTTTGTAGCGCACTGCATGAAGCCTGGAACTTGTTACAACCATAGCCTTCGCTCTTCCCCCTATTTTATGGCTGGTCACATTTCTAAAATGCTCCACCATTATTTCAGTTTTTTGGGCAATATTGTGGGGATGAAGGCTTACATATCTCGTAAGAGCTTTAGTCGCTTTAGCTTTGTCAAAAGCAGGGTCGTCTTCTATCTTTTTTGCCAATTTAAAATAGGTTTCATAAGTTACATAGTTTCGAAGCACATCTAAGATAAATCCCTCTTCAATAGCCTGTCTCATTGAATACAAATGGAAGGGGTGAGGCAAACCGTCTTCACCTATAGTTCCAAACATTTCCAGTGTTTTAGCTTTGGGGGTTGCAGTAAATGCAAAAAAGCTAATATTGGGCTGCCTTCCTCTCTTCTTTATTGTATTTAAGATTTCTTCTTCGGGATCGTATCCTTTGCCCTCTAGTTCTTCGTCAAGTCTTGCTGCTTCTTCAAGACTGCTTGCCGACAGCACTTCTTGTAAAGAAGCCATATTTTCTCCTGTACTGCTTGAATGAGCCTCATCTATAATAACGGCGTATTTGCGGTTTTCCAGTTCTCCCACTTTTTCAATTATAAAAGGAAATTTTTGCAAGGTAGAAATAATAATCCTCGTACCGCTCTTTAGCGCTTCAACCAACTGGTTGGAGTCCTTGTCTATTTTTTGAACAACTCCGTGCTTGTGTTCAAGCTGATAAATGCTTTCCTGCAGCTGCCTATCTAAAACTCTTCTGTCTGTAATAACGATTACCGAATCAAAAACTGAGTTATCTTCATTATCATGTAAATTAGCAAGGCGATGAGCGAGCCAAGAAATAGAGTTAGTCTTCCCTGATCCTGCACTGTGCTGCACAAGATAGTTCGTTCCTGCTCTCTTTTCTCTTACATCAGCTTCTAGCTTTCTTACTACATCTAATTGATGATATCTTGGAAATATGACTTTTTCTGAAATATAAGTTTTTCCATCTATGTCTTTTTTCTCTTCAGTTTCAATGAATACAAACCTCTTTAGTATATCCATTAAACTATCCTTTTGAAGTATCTCCTCCCAAAGATAAGCTGTTTTAAACCCATTAGGATTTTCCGGATTGCCTCTGCCTCCATCTTTCCCTTTATTAAAAGGTAAAAAGAAGGTCTTATCTCCTGCAAGCCTTGTCGTCATATAAACTTCCGAAGTATCTGCCGCAAAAAATACTATGGCTCTTTTTTTAAACTGAAAAAGCAGCTCATTAGGATTTCTGTCCTGCTTATACTGCATTATGGCATCTTCATAAGTTTGACCGGTAAAAGGATTTTTAAGTTCCAATACCGTAGCAGGAAGACCATTGACACAGATGAGCATATCAATGCTATTTTCGCTTTTTGTGCTATAGCGCACCTGCCTTGTAACAGATATGCGATTCTTTTTGTAGAGTCTTACCATTTCCTCGTTTAATTTACTGGCAGGCTGAAAATAAGCAAGATCCAAATATACGCCATAGTCCTTAATTCCATGCCTTAACACATCGATCATACCCCGATTGTTAAGCTCTCGGTTTAATCTGCTCAGTATCTTAAATCTGTACTGATCTTTGTAGATTTCCCTTAATTTTTCCATCTTCTTAGGTTGAGTGTCCTCTAAAAACTCAAAAAGAACCTTAGCATCAAGTGCAAACTCCTTATTGTAGTCGGCAGGATCGCCCTTAACATAACCGGAATTTAAAAGATGCTCCTGGATATATTCCTCAAAACCTTTTTCCAAAAGCTCTGCAGGAGTTTTAGCCAATTAACTCACCTCAAATAAACTAATTTTTATCATAGCTTTTTGCTATAAGTTCTTTAGCCTTTTCAAAATCATCTCTATTATTTATCCTAACTTCCAAATTCCCGGTACCATAATGACCAATATTTCTTACATCTCTGGTAAAACCTTCTTTTAGTTCCACTTCGTCAGGATTTATATTTAAATACATAAGTACTGTTCTATTCTTTGGATAAATTTCCACGCAAGCAAAATTTCGTATCTTTTTAAAGGCAATGTAATATTTTAAAACCTTTTCCTGTATGTCGTCTCCAAGGCTTAATATAAAATCTCTAACTGAATAATACATGTCCTGCAGTTCCTCATCGGCTTGTTGAAGATTCTCTGTAACTGTTTTATATACGTTCGATTTGGTTATGCCATCATCGGAAATGTTTGCTGTTTGTGAAGCTGTAGTAACATTAACCAGTTCAAATAAAATTAAATCATCCACATATTTTTTATATCTGATAAGTTCTATGTTCCTATTAATTTGCTTTACAGCATATTCATCAAACTTTGTAAAGTCACCTGCAACACATAAAAGTCTCGGCATAGACCATTCTATCTTATCGGCAATATCTTTCCCTAGTTTCTCCATAACAAGTAGTTTAAACTCTGCCTTATGGTCCATTAGCCAATCAAGATAATATAGACCTTGATTTATCACATTCTCATTTAAAGCCCTCTTGTATTCTAATATTACCGGACAATAGTTCTCATCAATGCCCAAAGAGTCAATGCGCCCACCGTGAGTTTTCCCTGTAGAATATTCTGAAGCTAAAAAGGTTATGCCAAAAAATGCTTCCATATTATTCTCAATCAAAGTTTGAATAGACTTTTCGATAGCTACCGAAGTACCTACAAGCTCTTTTACTCCGTTTTTGATGCTAAAAAGTTTTAAATCACCCATACAATTTACCCCCCATCTAACTAACGGCAGCATAATCTCTTACATCAATTTTGCCCGTCACCGCTTCAAAAATAAGGGCTTGGCGGTATTCTCTAAGTTTTTGGATTTGTTCTTGGATTTCTGATACTAAACTGTCGATTTCAGCAGTTTTTTGGTCGAGGAAGTTAGCGATGGATATTTGTTCGTCCGTTGGAGGTACAATTGCCGATAAATTATTTACATCTGCAACTGTTACCGCTTCAAATGTGCTGCCTTGCGAGTTAATAGAAAGTTCTTCTAAGCTGACATTCATGCTATACCATAGATACTTTAAATGAACCTTCTGAGCTGTAATTGCGCATAAGCCTCTTCCTATGCCATATACTCTATTAGATATATTCATTTTGCCAACAGGAGCCCTTACAGAAAGAAGTATATCGTTTACTTTTGAACGTTTATTAGCTGTATCGCAATAGATTTTAGGGTGGGGATACAGCTCTGTAAACTCTGCATTTCCTTGTAAAAATGGCAACCCACCTTCTTCACGGCTATATTCTTCCGATTTGGGTGATTGTCCCATTGTAATGCTACATATATATTTTAGCTTTGTGATCTCCCACCCCTCGGGTATATCCCCTATCCACTCAATCCCCGAATCTTTCATCTTTACATTTGGGTTAAGGCCTTTTGTTACTGCTTCGGTTATGACTGCCTGCCGCTTTTCCTGAAGCAGTTCAATTAGTTTTTCTTTATCAGTAATCAGGTCGTCTATTTCAGCAGTTTTTTGGTCGAGGAAGTTGGCGATGGATATTTGTTCGTCAATGGGAGGCTTTAATAATTCGACCATTGACAAATTACTATTTGATAATTCCATAAAAGTAGTCCCTTGCCCTAAAACATTTAAGTAAAAGTTTATGCTTAAAATAAAATAATAAAAAAATTTACTGTTAATTTCGCTCACGGGAATTAAACTTTTACAACCTTGATTTGTGCATAAATTTACACCTGCAATTGCGATATAACCTATAGGCGCTCTAGTAGAAATTATAATGCTGTCTTTTGGTACTATTTTTGCAGAACAATTATTTATTCCGTCTTCTGTAATTTTTCTCTCTGAATCTCTAATATAAATTTCGGTTAACTCGCTTAAATCATTTGGCGTAATCCAGACAATCTCTCCATTCCAATAACTTTCTTCTGAGCTGTTTGGTGTTCCGCCATTTATAATTTTAAATATCCTTTTTAAGGGAATCACTTCCCACTCCTCTGGTATCTCCCCTATCCACTCAATGCCGGAATCTTTGTATTTGTCATATCTTTTAAAGTTGCTCATTCGCCTATCACCTTTTGGAGTTTTTGCTGGATGCTTTTTTCAAGTTGTTTTATTTCTTCTAAGATTTCTTCGGAGGGTCTTAGTGGTTCATATTTATAAAAATGTCGCGTGAAGGGGATTTCGTATCCTATTTTTGTCTTGGATTCATCTATCCAAGCATCAGGCGCGTGGGGTTTTACTTCCCGATTAAAGTAATCATGTATGTCTTCTTTTAGGGGCACATTCTCTGTATCTCTTAAATCCGGATCCGGTTCAGGATTTCCTTTGGCATCTAGACAGATATCCGCTGTTTCGTCCTTTTCAGACAGGGCTGAAATAATAGCTTTAAGCAGTGTATTATCAAGCTTTATATCGCTGTTGTTGAAGGCTTTTTTAAGCTCTTTTGTAAATACATCTCTATTTTTATATATAATATCAGAATTCATAGTTTTCAGTACCGCTATAATCTGCTGCTGCAATTTCTTGCCTTCTTCTATTTCGCAAAGACCTGCTGCACCTTTTTTCTTAGATTCGGCAAGTTTTTGAAAGTTTCTCTCGTTATAGAGGTTATTTATTCT
>NZ_MPPE01000012.1:0-26344 GCF_001896645.1 Tepidanaerobacter sp. EBM-49 | reverse complement strand
TTGTAGCATAACAACTTTATGATGTAAATGAAAAGCCTGTATCCTTTATATTGCAAAGGATACAGGCTTATTTTTTCTGTTCTGGGTGAAAAAGTTAAGCAATTATACCAGCATATCGTTGATTTCACAACTATTATTTTTCATATTGATTTAAATTTAGGAAAAATATTTCCTCTAGGTATTGATATTGAAGGATTATTGGCAGCTGCCGGTTGATTTTTTGGTGTAAAAGTAAGGTATTGACAAGTTTATTAGTATATCATAATATTATAATATACTAATTTGTGAGGGAGTGCACAAATGGATAATGACATGAATAAATTTGCAAAAATTGCTGAGGTTTTAAAGGCACTTTCAAATCCGGTAAGGCTTTGCATAGTCCACGGTTTGCTTGAAAAGGGCAGCTGTAATGTTTCATACATGGAAAAGTGCTTAGAGGTATCGCAGTCCGGCATTTCTCAACATCTATCCAAACTTAAATCTGCCGGAATCGTCAAATGTGAGCGCATAGGAAATGAAGTGCATTATGCGATAGCAAATGATGATGTTAAAAAGTTTATTACATCAATTTTTGATAACTTTGTCTTAAGCTAGACAAAACTCAATGGAGGTTGAAAATATGAAAAAAATATTAATTGTGGGCGGTGTGGCAGGAGGAGCTACTGCAGCCGCAAGACTCAGAAGATTAAATGAGGAAGATGAAATAATTATTTTTGAGCGAGGGGAGTATATCTCCTTTGCTAATTGCGGACTTCCTTACTATATTGGCAATGTTATTTCAGACAGAAATAAACTTTTAGTGCAGACAATAGAAGGAATGTCCAAACGCTTTAATCTTGATATACGCAATTTTAGTGAAGTAATAGATGTCGATAGAGAAAATAAAACCGTCAAGGTGCGAAATGTAAAAACCGGTGAAACCTATACGGAAAATTATGATATATTAATTTTATCTCCCGGCGCAAAACCGTTAAAACCTAAAATCGATGGCATAGACGAGGCTGATAATCTTTTCGTCCTGCGCAATATCCCTGATGCAGATGATATCAAAAAATTTATAGAGGAAAATAAACCAAATCGTGCAGTAGTTATCGGCGGCGGCTTCATCGGTATTGAAATGGCAGAAAATTTGGCCTTGCGAGGTATCAAAGTTACTATAGTAGAAAAACTTAATCAGGTTTTACCGCCCCTTGATTTTGAGATGGCGCAAATTGTCCATCAAGAAATAAACGCAAATGGGGTCGACCTTATTTTAGAGGACGGTATTGCGGGATTTAAGGATAGGGGCAGAAAAATTGTTCTTGAAAGCGGCAAAGAAATTGATACAGATATGACCATATTATCAATAGGCGTTGCGCCTGATCTTCCGTGCTCAGAAAATCCTCTTGCAAAATCCTGCGGCTTGGCTTTAGGTAAGAAAGGCCATATTGTAACCACAAAACAGCTTCAAACAATAGATGCTAAAACCGGTCAAGTCGTCGAAGACATATATGCTATAGGTGATGTGGCTCAAATAACAGACTACGTAACAGGCGATGAAACAGCGGTTCCTCTTGCAGGGCCTGCTAATCGTCAGGGACGTCTTGCAGCAGACCACATAAATGGTATAGATGTAAATTATACCGGCGCACTGGCAAGTTCAGTCCTTAAAGTATTTAACCTGACAGTAGCTTCAACCGGAAACAATGAGCGCCAGTTAAAAACCAAAGGCTTAAAATATAAAGCTGTACATGCCCACCCTGCAAACCATGCTACTTATTACCCCGGCTCATCTCAAATCGCCATGAAACTTTTATTTGACCCGGATAGCGGCAAAATATATGGAGCACAGGCTGTCGGAAGAGAAGGCACCGAAAAGCGAATAGACGTAATTGCCACAACGATAAAACTTGGCGGCACAATCCGCGACTTACAGGGTCTTGAGCTGTGTTATGCTCCTCCTTATTCGTCGGCCAAAGATCCTGTAAACATGCTTGGCTATATTGCCTGTAACGTAGCAGACGGTGTTTATGACATGGTATACTGGAATGAAATTGATGATATCGTAAAAAATGGCGGCTATTTGCTGGATGTAAGGACACCTCTTGAATTTGGAGCAGGGCATATAGAAGGCGCTGTAAATATCGAGCTTGATGAGCTAAGAAACAGGATTGATGAAATTCCTGTATCAAAGGATACTCCTATTTATGTTAATTGTCAGGTGGGTCTTAGAGCATATCTTGCAATTCGGATATTGCAAGCAAATGGTTTTAAAAAGATTTACAACCTTTCCGGCGGATACCTGACATATAAAGAAGCAAAATATAAGATTCAAAACAGCAGCAATGCAATCTCAGACACCCCTTTTGAGGATAAAAAGCAAGAGGTTTCTCCGCCTTCTACGCCACAAATCATTAAAGAAATCGATGCCAGAGGTTTGCAGTGTCCCGGTCCCCTTCTTGCAGTCTATAATACTCTAAAAGATGCAAAAGAAGGCGATCAAATAAGAGTAACCGCCACTGACTATGGTTTTGCAGCCGATATAGAAAACTGGTGCAATACTAATGGTCATAAACTTATTTCTCTTACCCGTGATAACGGCAAATACACGGCGCTTATACAAAAGGGAGACAAAGAAAGCAGATGTGCCTTTCCTTCTTCTGCCCCACCTCAAGAAAATGCCACAATTGTATTATTTAGCGGCAATCTTGATAAAACTTTGGCTGCTATGATTATTGCTCAGGGGGCAGCTATGCAAGGCAAAAATGTCACCGTGTTTTCTACGTTTTGGGGTCTTAATGCTCTTAGAAAAGACAAACCTGTAAAGGTCAAAAAGAACTTCATAGAGAAAATGTTCGGCTTTATGATGCCTCGCGGCGCATCAAAAATGCCTCTTTCAAACATGAATATGCTGGGAATAGGACCTGCCATGATAAAAAGTCTTATGAAAAGCAAAAACGTGAATGACATTGATACAATGATAAAATCAGCGATGGATTTAGGCGTAAAATTTGTCGCATGCACAATGAGCATGGACCTTATGGGCATAAAACAAGAAGAGCTCATTGATGGTGTCGAGCTCGGCGGTGTAGCCACATATGTCTCTAGAAGCGAAAATGCAGGAATAACATTGTTTATATAGCATTATATAGGGCTGTAGGCAAAAACCTATAGCCCTATATAATTATCTCTATTTAGTATTCAAAGCACTCAAAATCAATCATCCGCGTAGCCGGTGCTTTTAGGTTTTGACCGGCAACTGCCTCTTATAGGTGTGAGTAAAACGCCTATTTGGTAGGTGATTATGATTGGAGGTTATTATATTATATATAGAGTAAAAATCATTGACATGCTTTGTATAGGGTGGTATTCTATAGGTAAGGTTTGAGAATGATTTTCGTTATCTTATATTTTCAAATTAACACTAATCATGGAGGTGCTTTAAAATGACGGTAAGTTTAGATAGTGCCCCTATAGGTGTAAGGGCAAGGGTTAAAAATATTTCGGATGGAAATATAGGTAAAAAACTCATGGAAATGGGTATTGTCCCAGGCACTGAAATATTTGTAGAGGGAATGGCACCTCTAGGAGATCCGATTAAGATTTCAGTTCGCGGATATAAACTTGCACTTAGAAAAAATGAAGCAAAGAGGATTTTAGCAGAAATTTAGTTAAATCCATTTTTTATTTAATATTAGTTGAGAATGATTATCAATCAAGGGAGGTAATGTCTTCATGCACATCATAGCGCTGGCCGGCAATCCTAACTGCGGCAAGACTACCATCTTTAATGCTCTTACCGGTGCCAATCAGTATGTTGGAAACTGGCCAGGTGTCACTGTAGAAAAAAAAGAAGGAAAATTGCGATTTGGCGGCGATGAATATAGGATTGTGGACTTGCCTGGCACTTATAGTCTTACTGCTTATTCTCAAGATGAAGTTGTTGCAAGGAACTTTATAGTAATGGATAAGCCGGATTTAGTTGTAAATGTAGTCGATGCATCTGCTATAGAAAGAAACTTATATCTCACAATTCAGCTTTTAGAAATGGGAACAAAAGTAATAATAGCCCTTAACATGATCGACGAAGCTGAAAATAAGGGAATTAAAATTGATGTAAATTCTCTTGAGAAAAAAATTGGCGTACCAATCGTTCCTTTAGTTGCTTCTAAGCAAAGCGGCATTAATGATTTGAAAGCAAAAATTGCCGAAGCTGTTCACGGTCAAATGCCGCCAAGCGTAAAAATTACTTATGGTCCCGCTATAGATAGTGCAATCTCTTCTTTGTCTCAAATAATAACAGAAAGCGGCATTAGCGGCGACTATCCCCCTAATTGGCTAGCACTAAAGCTTTTAGAAAACGACAGATATATAATGGATTATATAGAAAAAGAATCATTAGAAGTTGCAAATAAAGCTAAAATTTGCATAAATGACTTAAAAACATCTTTGGGCATTGAACCCGAAATCGCAATTATAGACAAAAGATATGAATTTATAAATGAAATTGTCAAAGACTGCGTAAAGCAGCCTTTGGAGCAAATCGAAACCACTTCTGATAAAATCGACAAGGTGCTCACAAATAAATGGCTAGGTCTTCCTATACTTGCCTTGATAATGTTTACTATTTATCAACTCACCTTTATTGTTGGCCAGAATATTTTAGGAGATAGTGTAGCATTTTTTTTGGAAGTCTTGGGTAGTAATGTGGCTTCATGGCTTGAGAGTATTAAGGCTCCGGAACTGTTAATCGCATTTATAACTGATGGTATTTTTGGTGGAATCGGAGTGGTTCTTGAATTTATTCCCTTAATCATGGTGCTTTATATCTTGCTAGGCATACTTGAAGACAGCGGTTACATGGCAAGAGCCGCATATATAATGGACAGGGTAATGATGGCGCTGGGTCTTCACGGTAAGACCTTTATATCAATGATAGTTGGTATAGGATGTAATGTTCCAGGCATAATGGCGGCAAGAACTTTAGATAGCGAAAAAGACAGGATGATAGCCATTCTCATTAATCCTTTTATATCTTGTGGAGCAAGGTTGCCTATTTATTTGCTATTTATATCAGCATTTTTTCCGGATAATGGTGGAATAATTTTATTTACCATCTACGCTATAGGATTTGTTGTGGCTGTATTGATGGGCAAAATTTTCAGTAAAACCTTGTTTAAAGGTGAAGCTTCTTATTTCCTTTTAGAGCTTCCGCCTTATCGCATGCCTACTTTAAAGGGTGTTTTAATACACATGTGGGATAAAGTCGGTGGATTTTTGAAGCGAGCCGGAACAGTTATTTTTTTATTGGTTACATTGCTTTGGGCGCTGTCCGTGCTGCCTTATGGCGTAGAACCTTACAGCCAAGCCAGTATTTTAGGCAGGATCGGTTCATTTATTGCCCCTATCTTTAAGCCTGCAGGGTTTGGTACATGGCAGGCATCTGTTGGACTTTTTGCAGGAATAGTTGCAAAAGAGGCGGTTGTGGCAACGCTCGGCATGGTATATGCAGGTGTCCAGGAAGGCACCCAGCTTATATCATCTATCCAACAGGCTTTTACTCCACTTAGTGCCTTTTCTTTTATGATTATGGCTTTGCTTTATACTCCCTGTGCTGCTGTTATAGGAACAATAAAAAGAGAAACAAATTCGTGGAAATGGACTTTATTCGCTGTTGTCTATACTTTTTTAACAGGTTGGACTGCCTCAGTTCTTGTGTTTCAAATCGGCAGGCTTTTGGGTTTTGAGTAATAAAGCGGCAAGGATCGTGAGGTGTAAAAATGTTATTCGAAGCTTTAATACAAATAAGTAAAATGGAATTTTACTCTTTGACACAGCTTGCAAGAAATCTCAAAGTAAGCGAAGACATGGCTCATCATCTGGTAGAACAGCTTAAGGCAATGGGCTATATTAAAGAGGAATCCTTTGGCGTAGAATGCAGCGGCGACTGTAAAACGTGTGCTGGCTGCCCGGCAGCAAAGGGCGCTCTACCTATAAAAACGTTGGTCATAACCGAAAAGGGTATGCAGGCTTTGAACCTTGCTAATTAATGAAGGTAAAAATCAAAAATAAGCCACCCTCATGTTATATGATTCCGGGTGGCTTATTTGCAGTTTTAAAACTTATTCCATTACTTCGTTATTATCTATCACTATCTGTCCTTCAAATAAATAAGCATTGTTCATCTTGACAACTTTTCTAAAGAAACTCAAGGGCACAAAAGTTTTTTCGTTACAAAGTTCCGGCGCTCTTTCAAGTTTAATTATATCTTTGTCTGCAATATATTCATTTTTTCCTATCGTCAGCTGTATATCCTGTCCCAATGATACACTTTGTGTTTCATTATGCCATAAAACTTCGTATCCCAAGGCCTCTGCGATAGCTCTTAAAGGAACCATTACCGTGCCTTCTTTTTCATAAGCAGGTGGAGCTTCTATTTTCTTATCTTCGACTATAATTTCTGCACTTGAAACGTCATACCCTGCCATGTCTTCTATTTTGTCAGGAAGAACAATCACTTTTTCAGGGGTTGTCTGAGCAGGTATACTTTTTGTAGATATTGTATAGATTACTACAAGCCTTTTCCCCGCAAGTTCCCCTTCGTAAGGTGTTCCATCGTAAAATACGATTTCGGTTTCATCTGAAATGTTAAGTTTTAATTGATTATCAGAACTTGTAAGATTTTCGTCAAAAATATCAAATTTAACATTTCTATCCGGGCTCTCAATAACCACTACTTCAGCTGCATACTGAGGTGGATAAATCATTATCATGGGCTTTCTCGTGTCATAGTATGCGCTTATAGTATCTCCTATTTTGATTTCGGCATTTTCTAGAATATACGTATCATGACTTATGATAACATATGCAGGTGCTCCCTCTTCGTTCTCTACGAAGATCATCTTGGAACCCTGGTTATTCTCTCGATCCTTTATCTCTTTAACAACACCGGTAAATGCTTTGTAACATACCCCCAACTCCTCGCAAGGTTCAGAGGTATTTGTTTCTTGTTCATCTATAATTTCATTTGGTATACTCATTTGATCTAAAGCAAATGCTGTGCCCCCCAATGAAAAAATAAATACTGCGGATAAAATTACTGCGAATAGCTTTTTAAACTTCATGGCATAATCCTCTCCTTTAATAATTTTTGTTTCTATTTTTTTAGACGGAAAAGGAAGGAGATATGTTCCTTATTTAAAAAACTCAACTAGAGCGAAGCCTTTTATACGTGAAAAGGAAGAACTCTTCGTTCTTCCTTAAATTATCTTTAAGCTCTATTTTGTTTAATAGCTGCATCCAAAATTTTCTCTACTATAAACGCAATCACGCCACCTAATAATGCTGTATATAGTTGCGGTATCTGCATTGCTTTTGCCACGGGAGGCGGAACGCTTACAATAAATCTAACAGCTGATGACAATATTAAAAACTTAATAATTGCGCCTATAATAAGGCCCACGGCAGAGCCGGCATAACCTTTTCCCAGCTTTGCGCGAGATATCACATAAGCAATTATAAGGACTGCATTACCCACCATTATAAACGGAATCATCGGCGCTAAAGGCGGTGCTAAAATACCCCTTACAAAAGCTATTAATGGAGTAAGCATTCCAATTATAACCGCCCCTATTATTCCAACATATGTACCTGATATGAGAAGCATAGCATTTACCGCCGGGCCTGTTACCATTTGAGGAAAACCTAACATCTGAAAAGCCAGTGTTATTGCTAAAAGTATTGCAGTTCTTGTAAGCCATCTGATACTAAAAGGTTTAAGGTCTTCATCTTTCATTATTTTGCACCTCCAATTTACTTTGTTTCAAGCTTTTTGGTCATCGCAGATTTTACGGACACAGATTTGACTTTCCCTAATTTGCCCGTCATAGCGCTAATTTCATCTGACGTGCCATCTACAATAAGTGATATTACTGAAATCCCTTTTTCTCTATAAGGTATGCCCATTCTTCCAACGATGATATTGGCATATTCATGTAATATAGAATTAACTGCACCGGCACTTTCCAAGTCTTCGACTACAATCCCCACAACACCTATTCTCTTGTCTTCCATGGCCTTCCCCTTTCATTTTGATAAAACAAAAACCCTCGCAAAAATCGAGGGATGATAAGCATTATTTGATGAATAAAATAAACTCTGCTTAATGTCCTTCGCCTTTTTGCTCAGAGAAGAGCACAGAGGGACTAACCCCCTGTGTTAACCCCCTGTGTTATACAGTTCTTTGCAGTCAGGGACTATGGACTTTATATCTTCTGCATCAGGACTTCTGAAACATCAGATCTTTATTGCTTTTATTTTATCATTCTTAGACAGCAAGTGTCAATAAATCATCGATTAAAGCTGAATTGAGTTGATAATTATTATCATTGACAACATTTTAATTTTTTTAGACAGTTCTGCTTAAGAAGAAGGATTTTTAAGTTTTATGTCGAATATAATAACTGTAGTTAATTGCTCATCTGTGATGAGGAGGTGATTACTAAAAACTTATAACTGTCTATTTTCCTCCAATTATTTTTTGTATAAGTTTTATAGGTCTTTATGCAGCCATCTTTATTTATTATTGTTTGAGTCTTAAAAAAAGAAACGGAGGAGTAAAAATGACCACTGCTCACTGGATTTATGCTATAGGAACAGTCTCGGTTCTTGTAGCCATGTTATTTCGGAGAAATGTTCTTATACCATGTATAGTTTCAACCTTCCTAATCGGACTCCTTTGGAAGGGAAGTCTGGTCGGGGCTGTTACTGCGGTTTTTAATTCTCAATTAACCGCCCTTGTGGAACTTGGGAACATTTTCTTGATTATTGGTTTGATGTTTGCCATGTTAAAATCTATCAGCGTTACCGGAGCTGACGAGATGCTTGTGGCTCCAATGAAAAAGTTAATGACATCCCCTCTTATAAGCTATGTTGTTCTTGTAATAGCAACATACATTATCTCACTTTTCTTCTGGCCTACACCGGCTGTTCCTTTGATAGGTGCCTTACTGGTTCCGGCTGCCATCGAAGCTGGCTTGCCTCCTATGGCAGCTGCAGTAGCTATGGCGCTTGCCGGCCAAGGCATGGCACTTTCCGGTGATATGGTAATCCAGGGTGCCCCTGGTCTTTCGGCTAAGGCTGCAGGCATACCGGTTTCAATCATGACAACATATGGCGCCATTCTTTCATTAATCACAGGTATTATCGCAATAGTAATAGCATACTATATGATGAGAAATGAAATTAAATTCTTTAAGAGAGAAAATTTGGGAGAGTCGTTAATAGGTGAATTAAAGCCTGAAATGAAAATGAAAGCAGAGGCACATCGTGGTCAGGCTTATGCTCCATTTCTTATGTGGCTGACTGTCATTTCATTGATAGCAGTTGTGTATGCCATGTTTCGTTTCAACATTACAGGCGGAGATGCTTCAGCACTTCTGGGCGGCACTGCTGTTTTGATAATGACAATCGCAACTATTCTTGTAGACGGTATTAAAAGCCTTGACACTATAGCGGATTATCTTACTGATGGCGTGGTTTTTGCATTTAAGGTGATGGGTCAAATACTGCCTATAGCCGGATTTTTCTTCCTCGGCAATCCCGAAGTTGTGGTCAGGATTTTGGGCGAAGGAGCTCCCGGATTCTTGTTTGATATGGGGCAAATGCTTGCTCAATCCATCCCTCCTCAAGGATTCCTTGCCGCTTTCGGCATGCTGATTCTTGGAATAATCGGCGGTCTTGACGGTTCCGGTTTTTCCGGCCTTCCTATGAGTGGAACATTGGCCGGTGCAATGGCAGGCGGAGATGTGAAAGTAGCTGCTGCTCTTGCAGCCATTGGACAGATGAGCAATATATGGTCAGGCGGAGGAACTATCGTAGCATGGAGCTCTCTTATCGCTGTAGCAGGTATAGTAGGAGTTCCTGTCATGGATCTTGCAAGAAAGAATCTTATACCGGTTCTAATAGGTCTTGTTGTATCAACAATTGTGGCTGTGCTATTCTTAATGTAAAAAAAGCGGGGGTAAATCCCCGCTTTTAATCTATCTTGCTTAGCCCTCCCATATAGTTGCGCAATATTTCAGGAACTACAACCGTGCCATCGGCTTGCTGATAATTTTCCAGTATTGCCGCTGTAGTTCTGCCAATCGCAAGGCCTGAACCGTTTAGTGTGTGGACGAATACAGGTTTTGCGCCATTTTTTGGCCGGTATTGAATCCTTGCCCTTCTCGCCTGAAAATCTTTAAAATTGCTGCAGGAAGATATTTCTACATACCGGTTATAGCTTGGCATCCAAACCTCTATGTCGTAAGTTTTCGCAGAAGAAAATCCCAAATCTCCTGTGCTCAAAACCACTACTCTATAAGGCAAGCCTAATAATTGTAGCACTTCTTCAGCATCAGCAGTAAGTTTCTCCAATTCTTCCATCGAGCTTGTCTCATCGGTAAACTTTACTAATTCCACTTTATTGAATTGGTGCTGTCTTATAAGGCCGCGAGTATCTCTTCCGGCAGAACCCGCCTCTGCTCTAAAACAGCCACTGTAAGCTACATAGTAAATAGGCAAATCTTCTTTTGAAAGCACTTCATCCCGGTGCAAATTAGTGACCGGAACTTCAGCTGTAGGGATTAAAAAATAATCATTATTATTAGCCAGCTTAAATGCATCTTCTTCAAATTTTGGCAGTTGACCTGTTCCTGTCATGCTTTCACGATTTACTATAAATGGTGGAAATATCTCTTTGTAATGATGCTTTTGAGTATGCAAGTCTAACATAAAATTTATAAGGGCTCTTTCTAGTCTTGCACCTGCTCCTTTATAAACAGTAAATCTTGCTCCTGTTATCTTCCTTGCTCTTTCAAAATCAAGTATATCTAAGTCTTCTCCTATATCCCAATGAGGCTTTGGTTCGAAATCAAATTTTGTAGGTTCTTTCCATCTGCGAACTTCTACATTATCGGCATCGCTTTTTCCTATTGGTACTGATTCATCGGGGATGTTAGGTATTGTAAGAAGTATCTGCTCCATGGACCTTTCTATTTCACTTAATTTGTCATCCATTTCTTTAATCTGTTGAGAAACTTCCTTCATGCGAGCTATAAGGTCTTCAACAGGTTCACCGGCCATTTTCTTTCTGGCAATTTCTTCTGATTCAGAGTTTCTTAAGTTTTTTAATTTCTCTACTTCAAATAGAAGGTTTCGGCGTTCTTCATCCAGTTCTAAAAACTTGTCCAGGTCGGCTGTTGCCCCTCGATTTTCAAGGGATTTTCTTACTATATCAGGATTTTGTCTTACAAATTTAATATCAAGCATATTTTTAGCCCTCCTATGCTATAATAATTATGTTTTAAATCACATATAAAAATCCTCCCACCCCAAAAGGGGCGAGAGGACTCGCGTTGCCACCCTTAATTAATACTTAATTTGTTTAACGGGATCACAAAAACCCGGCACCTTTTCAAAGGTGCAGCTTGCGGAGCGGAATTCAGCAAAACTCTTTACCGGCTTTCACCTGCCGCCGACTCTCTAAAAAAGAGTGGTGCTTACTTTTCTCCATCATCGCTATTGAAAATCCTCGATTGTCTCTTTATTATATCGGACAATGCCGAGAAAATCAATAGTTGGCGGTTTTAAGGTTTAAGGTTCTATTACAACTTTAAGAGCTCCGCCTATTCTTTCTTTGAAAGTTTTAACTCCTTCGTTTATATCTTTTAACGGGAATTTATGAGTAATCAACGGTTTTACATTTATTCTTCCATCAGCCATCAGAGGTATAACCCTTTCTATACACCACATTCCTTCAGCCTTGCCGCCTGCCATTGTCATATTATACTGCACAACGTGGTTCAAGTCTATTTTTACATCTTCTTTGTACATTCCAATAAGAGAAATCCTGCCGCTTTTTTTAGTGATGTCTACTGCCTGAACTGCTCCATCTTGGCTTCCGGAAGCTTCTACAGTAAAATCAACGCCGATGTTATTAGTAATTTCCTCTATTCTGTTATTTAAGTTTTCCTCTTTCACATTTATTGTAATATCTGCGCCTATTTTTTTGCCGACTTCCAGGCGCGAATTTCTTGTCCCTATTAATATAACCTTGCTTGCCCCAAATACTTTAGCAAGCTGAGCTGCCATAAGGCCAATGGGTCCGGGACCTACAACCGCTACGATCTCGCCCGGCCATATCCAACCCGCTCTTTCTATTCCGTACAAGGCCGTCCCTGCAGCCGTTGCTATAGTTCCTTCTTCGTAAGATATTGACTCAGGTATTTTATGCAAACAATTTATGTGGATGGCTACATATTCTGCGTATCCTCCATTTACTGTAAAACCATAATGTCTGTGACCCTTTTCAATGTTTCCATAGTTCAGGCATGTCGTATAAAGCCCCCGTATACAATTAATACATTTTCCGCAGCCTTTATGAGGCTCTGCAACAATCCTGTCTCCAATTTTGAATTCGGTAACTTTCGGTCCCAAAGCCACTACTTCTCCTGCAAATTCATGACCTGGTATAAAGCTTCCGTAAGGAGGGCAATTAGGCCATCCATGAGCAATGATTTCCGGATCTGTGCCACAAATAGCACAAGCTTTGACCCTTACTAGCACTTCCTCTTCAGCAGGTACCGGTATTTCTGTCTCAACCACTCTTAAATCATTTGGACCGTATAATACCGCAGCTTGCATTTTACTCATATTTGTCTTCTCCTCTCATTTGTCTTTAAAAATATAGGAGAACTTTCATAGCAGTTGATACATTCTTGCAAGCATCAAATGCTTTTTCATAATCGCTAATAGGAAATTTGTGGCTTATTAAGCAGTGTACATATTCTGGGTTTTGTTTCATAAAGTTTAAAACTTCCTCAAATTCTCCTGTGCCTCCGATACTTCCTATAATTGTAAGTGATTTTAAAACAATGAGTTTTTGGATAATGGAAGCTTTTGGCATCATTCCTACGCAACCGATAATGCCTAATGGTTTCGTAATTGAAATGGTATTAGCAAAAGCTTTTTCATTTCCAGTAGTTTCTATTGCCATATCATAATTTGTATTGGAATACATAGCCTCATAGCTACTATCATCAATACTTGCGGAAAATATTTCCTCTGGTGGTATTGCAGCACCAAGACTTGCCGCAAGTTCAGTCCTGCTTTTTACAATATCATATAATGATACATCTCTACAATTATAAAATTTCTTTAATAGCATTAAACTTGCAATACCAATAGGCCCTCCGCCCATTATTAAAATCTTTTTGTTAGAAATATCGCCGGCTATATGTGTAATTTTTTTAATCATATGTGCCGCTACAGACACTGGTTCTGTAAGGCAAATTAAGTCAAGATCTAGATCATCTGGTGCTTTATAAACATATTTTGCATCTCGTGCTATATATTCAGCAGATGCTCCATCGATTGTAATGCCGTACTTTTCAATGTGCTCACACAAATTTTTATCTGATTTGCAATACTCGCACTGGCCGCAATATTTAGAACAGTCGCCTGTTACTTTGTCGCCAATCTTAAAACCGGTTACATTACTTCCGACTCCTTCCACGATGCCTGACCATTCATGTCCGAAAAGTAAGGGGTATTTATGCGGACCGCTGTAAGTTCCTTTAAACAACGAAATATCCGACCCGCAAATGCCTATATCTTTTACTTTTATTAAAAGCTGACCTTGCTCAGGCACAGGTTTTTCTTGATCGACTATTTGAATATTTTGAGGAGCTTGGTATACATATGCCTTCATAATTTTTCACCTTCTATTTACAAAATGTTAATCTTATTCATTTACAATATTATCGGGTTTTTCACCTTTAAAAAATTTTACTACATTACGTGCACAAGTCATACTAACAGCATTTATCGCTTCCTTTGAATAAGATGCTATATGTGATGTTATAATTACATTATCAAGATTTACCAATGGATTGTTGCCTAACGGTTCGTGTTCAATAACATCTAGAGCAGCTCCGCCGAGGTGGCCATTAAGAAGATTTCTGTACAGAGCTTCTTCATCTACAATGCCTCCTCTTGCCGCATTTATTATAAAAGCTCCCTGCTTCATTTGTCGCATTTTGCTATCTTGTATCAAATGTTTTGTGTTTTCGTTTAAAGGAACATGAATTGAAATAAAATCAGACTCTCTGATAAGGGTATCCAAATCTGTAAACTTTACAAAATTATTGTTATTATCGCTGTTTACATATGGATCATATGCCAAAACTTTCATATCAAACCCAATTGCCCTTCTTGCAACTCGCCTTCCTATTGCACCATATCCAACTATTCCCAGAGTTTTTTTAAAGATATCTACGCCAATATATCTATCCCATTTACCAGCTTTGACTTTGCATACACTTTCAGATATTCTTCGTGCTATATCTATTATTAGCCCAAAAGTAAAATCAGCTACGGCATCAGAGTTTGTTGCCGGGACATTTGTGACTAGGATTCCCATTTCCTTAGCTTTTTTGCAATCTATATTGTCAACTCCTGTACCATGTTTACAAATTATTTTTAAGTTCCTTCCTGCCTCTATTACTTTAGCTGTTATCGGATCTGCACCAACTATAACGGCATCGTATTGGCCGATAATTTTTGCAAATTCTTCTTCTATATATAATTCCTCTTCCTTTTTAAAGTCAATTATGAAACCGTTTTGCTTCAGCAAATTTATAGGCTCATCAGATACTTGGCCAAAAGATCTGGAAGTAACTAATATTTTAGCCACCATATGGTTCGCCCCTTTTATCATCGGATTGAATAATTTCCAAAAATCCTTTTACCGCAAGATCTCTTTCTTTTGTTTTTTCGAAAACCATCACATTTAAATCAAGCCCTATAATTTCAAGTAAAAATTTATATATATCAGCAAAAATCTTATTGGAATAGATAACTATATTGTCGATATTAAACCACTTCGTTTTTAAATATTTTTCTATGCAAATAACATCTCCGCCAAAAATGATGCCCTCTAAAAATGATGTTTTAGCATCCTTGTCAGCTACGTCAAATATCCTCATAGTATTTATTACATATACTGCCTTGTTAAACCCATACTCTCTCATTATTTCAAAAGCCCTTTTAACCATTTCAAAATCAATGTTTACAAAGTTTTTGTCTATTGATGAAGATATTATGGTAGATGTAGAAATCGCGTAGAAAAGCTCACCTGACATCATAGATACAAGATCTGTAATTTCTTCATTTTGAATGCGTGCTATTTGTGTATGTGACCCTGGTAATACTATTGCCATATTTGAATTTCTTATATTTTTGTTAAGGCAACTTAATATTCCAAAAATCTCAACTTCTTCGCCTCTCATTGAATTTACTTCAAATATATTATGCTTGTCTAAAAAGTCTGTAGGAGGTACGCTTTTCACACCTGGAATAAGATTTATATTTCTTTTGAAAAAAATATCTTCATAGTGCTTGTATATACCTACTTTGAGTTTAGCTCTATCCACAGGAACCTTAAGATGGGGAACTTCTTTTATACCGAAAGGAGAAGTAACCATCCCGGAAGCATAGAGGTTAGAAATGTTAGCATCTGTTAGGCCATTTCTTGCAAGAACGGCATCATACATCTGCTTTAAGCCTTCAAGCAAAACCCAATTATTCCCTGTGATAGATGAATCTTTTGAACCTACATTTTTTAATTCATAATCTATTACTTTATCTTCATCTATAAGATACAACCTTGAATTGCTGGTTCCTGAGTCAAAATATACTGTCAGCGTAGTTAAACCTCCTTAAGTTTCTTTACATATTTGGCAGCATTTTCCCTTATTTCATCATATTTGCCGCTACTTATGAGAGTTTTATCTACCAGATTTCCCCCTATTCCAAGGCCTGCAACTCCTGCTTTAAGAAATTCGCACATATTTTCTGTATCTATACCGCCTACCGCAAGAAGAGGAATATTGTCAAGCGGCGCTCTTATAGCTTTAATATAATTCGGTCCTAAAGAACCTGCTGGAAAAACCTTTACAAAATCTGCGCCAAATTTTCTAGCATCAACTATCTCGCTTGGCGTAAGTGCTCCCGGAATTGATACCATATTTAAATTTTTTGTCTGTTCAATCACTTCTCTGTCTGTATTCGGAGAGACTATAAACATGGCACCTGCTTTACTTACTTCTTCAACTTGTTTTTTATTTAAGACAGTGCCTGCACCAAGGAGCATTTTTCCACTAAAAGTTTTGCAGAGCATTTCTATACTTTCTACGGCATCACTACGATTCAAAGTGATTTCCATTATTTTAATACCACCTGCAAGAAGTGCTTCAGCGGTTTTAACAATATGTTCTTTATCTATACCTCTTATGATGGCTATTATTTTATTTGCATTTATAGCGTCTATAATGTTATTTTCATTTTTCATAAGATTTATCCTCCTTAGTTTGCAAGATAGCCGCCATCGATGGGAATTATGGCGCCACTTATATAGTCAGAAGCATCAGAGGCCAAAAATACTATTGAGCCTTTTATATCATCAGGCGTACCCCATCTTCCTGCAGGTATACGTTTTAGTATAGTTTCGCTTCTTTCAGGATCATTTATCAACTGAGTATTAAGGCTTGTTGCCATATATCCCGGAGCTATTGCATTTACATTAATTCCTTTTGCTGCCCATTCATTAGATAACGCTTTAGTAAGCTGTGCCACGCCTCCTTTACTTGCAGCATAGGCAGGAACCGTGTAGCCTCCAAAAAAACTTAACATCGAAGCAAAGTTAATTATTTTGCCATGTCCTTGTCTTAGCATTAATCTGCCTGCAAGCTGACACATTTGAAATACCGATGTAAGATTTATTTCTATAACATCATCCCAGTCTTTTATAGAAAATTCTTCGCATTTATTTCTTCTTTGGATGCCGGCACCATTTACCAAAATATCTAATGAACCTAATCTTTCAACAGCTGTTTCAAATGCCTTTTTCAGATCGTCTCGGTTTGATAAATCTGCTTGGATACCAAAAACTTTCTCACCATTTTTAGAAAAATTCTCAGCTACATCTTCTACCTTTTTTGAAACATCTATTATGGCCACTTCAGAACCTGCCTCATGCAAAGCTTCTACTGCTCCGAGACTTAGACCTGAAGCTCCGCCTGTTACAATGGCTTTTCTTCCTTTCAAATTAAACATTATGTTACCACCTCAAAATTTAAAATGTAGAGTATAAGGCTTAAGCCTTATACTCTTTGCTGCTATCATCTTAAGGAATAAGGATCTTTTTTGCTTCTATTTATAGCTTGGTCCATCCGCCTATTATAGGCAGTTCGTCTACGGATTTCCAGCCAGGACTCAATGGCTCCTTCAGGAATGGCACCATTTCTTCTTCTGTACGAAGTGTTACCTTTTCTACAGGAGGAACGGTTCCCGGTGGAAATGCTTCTAATATTTCATCAACAACAAGCGTTAAGTACTTTAGAATTGCAGCAATAGGTCTTTTAGCCTTTCGAGCCGTTGCAAGACTAGGTTTACCTACAACACCTGCGGGTGTTGCTGCTCTCTCAATTGCCGAGTGCCCTTCACCTTCAGACCAGCGACTAGGTCTCCTATAAGGGTCTACGGATGTATCAAAATGTCCTTCCGGAAGGAAGCTTTCTGGTTCAGCGTCAACTACTACACTCATGTCAATCATTCCAGGAAACAGAAGTAATCCTACTGAGGTTTCGCTTTCGTCTGCATGCACAAAATGGGTTTCTAAACTGTCTGGTCGATCTACCGGATAGAAAAATTCTCTTACAGCTCTGTGCCAATCAATGACACGATATATGCCCGGCAGCTGGTATCTCTTCATAAATTCTTGGATAGCTGATTCTAGCATCCACAGATGCCCATGGTTATTCACCAAGATTATTTTTCTAAAACCATCATTCCACAGACCTCTCATTGTATAAACTATGGTTTCTTCTACAACTTCTTTAGGCATTATGACCGTTCCAGGCATTCCCAAATGATGATAAGGATGCCCTCCATAGTTTAGTGGAGGAAAAGCAAGGTTTACTTCTCTGCCCTGCTTTGCAGTATACCTTCTCACGCCCTCCAATATCTGAGTGACCATA
Organism: Tepidanaerobacter sp. EBM-49; assembly: GCF_001896645.1. Classification (NCBI taxonomy): domain Bacteria; kingdom Bacillati; phylum Bacillota; class Clostridia; order Thermosediminibacterales; family Tepidanaerobacteraceae; genus Tepidanaerobacter; species Tepidanaerobacter sp. EBM-49. The sequence continues at coordinate 8,288 of NZ_MPPE01000012.1, read as the reverse complement.
AATGTGTCAAGGCCTGTATTAGCATGGATTCCATGGTTTTCAGTGCATCCTATAGGAACTAATACTACATCATTTTTCTTTCTTTTTTCAATAACTTTAGCTCTTGGTGTATTTTGGATATACGTACCAGGCTTGCCTAATTCTGAATCAGATGGTATTTCGTATTCTTTTAAAATTTCATCAATCTCTTTTTCGCTTGCATCCCATGTTTGTTTCTTAAGTCTCCCAACACTGTTATCTTCAAAGATAATTGCAGGATTGTCTGTTAATAACCATTTTTTCTCTTTTACATCTGCCATGTTAATTCTCTCCTTTTGTTTTATAGCTATGTTAAATATTTATTCTCAAATACTCTTATATTGAAAATGTTTACTAATATTTTCAATAAACAGAGATAAAAGAATTACAAATCCGACAGTAGCTGTTTGCCAATATGGTGATATTTCTAAAAGGTTCATACCATTTATAAGAAATGTCATAATTGCCGCACCTATTATAGTTCGACCAATTCCTCCTTCTCCTCCGGAAAAGGGTGTACCACCTATTAATGTTGCAGCAATTGAATTAAGTGTAAAATCTGTTCCAATTAAAGCTTCTGCTGCATTAAGCCTTGAAATATATAATATACCAGCAAATGCAGCTAGTAACCCATTGATGGCAAATACAGAAATCACTATTCTATCTGTATTAATTCCAGAAAGTTTAGTAGCCTTTATGTTGCAACCAATGGCATAAATGTTTCTTCCATAAATAGTTTTATATGTCACAAAGCTTAAGATTAATGTCACGAGCAAAACTTCAATAATCAAAAGCGGTATGCCCATAATTTCTCCGCTGCCAATAAATCGAAAAGTTTTATTAAACCCGTAGATTTGCGTTCCGCCCATAAATACATAAGCAAGTCCCCTAGAAATCCAATCCATTCCATAGGTAGCTATGAAGGGTGTAAGTCCAATTTTTGTTATTACAATTCCGTTAATTGAGCCACATAATAATCCTATTAACAACCCTGTAGCTATTCCTGCTACTAAATTTCCGGATTTTATGAAGCTCGCAGCAACACATGAAGATAACGCTAAAACGGAGCCCATCGACAAGTCAATACCTTTTACTATTATCGCTAAAGTCATTCCATAACTCACTATTATCAGAAGAGAAGCTTGTCCTAAAACATTAGTTATATTTTTAAAGGTCATAAATGCGGGGCTTAAGAATGTAAGAGAAATTAGAAGAATAATCAGTATCAAGAATCTTGCATACTTTAGAATAAAATCCATGGCTTTGTATTTCATTTAGCCGCTTCTCCTCTCTGTTTTCGATATTTTTCATTTAAAACATCGAAAATTATTATCAAGATTATTATAAATCCTATAAGTGTATATTGTATCGGTGGTGTAAAGCCCAACATGTTCAGTCCGTTCCTTAGTGTTGCAATAATAAAAGAACCTATTAGCGTACCGAAAACTCCACCTTTGCCACCATCAAAAGGGGTCCCGCCAATTAATGTAGCAGCTATAGCATCAAATTCATACCCAGCCCCAGCTATTGGATTAGCTGAATTAACTTTTGAAACTAACAAAATACCAGCAAATCCCGCAAGGAGGCTTGATAAAACATATGTTTTGAAAACTATTTTCCCAGTGTTTATTCCAGCATATCTAGCAACTTGTTCATTTCCGCCTACAGAATAAACATCACTACCAAATTTAGTGTGATATGTGAGATATATAATTCCATAAGTTATTGATATGGCTATGATTATGCTTACCGGCACGCCGTATATTTGTCCATCTCCCATAAATCTAAAGCTTTTGCTAAAACCAGGTACTGTTGCACCATTTGATATTACAAGTGCTAAACTTTGTGCAATGCCCATATTCGCAAAAGTTACAATCCAATAGTCAAAGTTACCCAAACCAATAAGGTAACCATTTGCAATTCCTATAACAGAGCCACATACAAGCCCTGTAATCATCGACATAGGAATAGAAATGTTATCATGAAGACATATGCCAGTAATTACTCCAACTAATGACATAATAGAACCTACAGACATATCAATTTTGCCCAACAATATTGTTAGTGTCATTCCAAGCGATACTACCATAAGGACAGAAGCTTGTTTTGCTATATTCATTAAATTTAAAAATGTAAAAAAATAATCAGCAGTTAAGCTAAATATTATCAATATAAGGAAGAGGCCATACACTATCCCAGGAATTTTTCTTAAATACTTTCTAGAGTCATGCACACTCACAATACTTCACCTCTTCCTATAGCAAAGTTCACTATTTTTTCTTGATTTGCATTTTCGTGATTAAATTCAGCAACAATTTTCCCTTGATACATTACATAAATTCTATCAGACATACCGATTATTTCAGGTAAATCTGACGAAATCATCATTATTGCTCTTCCCTCTGCTGCTAAATTATTCATCAATTCGTAAATTTCGGCTTTGGCGCCAATATCTATGCCCCTTGTTGGCTCATCGAATATTAAAATTTCTGATTCTGTCAGCAGCCATTTGCCTAAAACAACTTTCTGCTGGTTTCCTCCACTTAAAGATCCAACAATTGCATTCTCATTCGGTGGAACTATATTTAATTGAGTTATTGTCTTCTTAGCAATTTCAGTTTCTATCTTATCGTTCACAATCCATGTTGGAAAAACTTTTTTTAAGCTTGCTTGAACAATATTTTGCTTTACCGACATTTTTGTAATGAGTCCTTCTTCGCGCCGATCCTCTGGCAAAAGTCCTAAACCTTTTTCTACTGAAGTAGTTGGAGAACTATCCTTTAATTTTTGACCAAATGTATAAATATTTCCTTTATCACATTTATACTCACCAAAAATAGTTTTTGCAACTTCCGTTCTGCCAGCACCAACTAATCCATAAAAACTCACAATTTCTCCCTGGTGTACTTTAAAACTTATATCTGTAAACTTGCCGCGTAAAGTTAAATTTTCGACTTTCAATGCCTCTTCTCCAGGTACGTTGTATTTCTTGTTATACAAATTTGTAATTTCACGACCAACCATCATTTTTATTAATTCAGAAGTTGGAGTTTCTTTCACTGGAACTGTACCAATATATTTCCCGTCTCTTAATACTGTAACACGATCTCCAATCATTTGTATTTCTTCCATTCTATGGGAAATATAGATTACGCTTATGCCTTTTGCCTTATAAGCACGAATTAGAGAAAATAGCTTGTCTATTTCTCCTTTGGTTAGTGTTGCTGTTGGCTCGTCCATAATTAAAATTTTTAAGTTCCTTAGCGACAAGGCTTTTGCTATTTCTATCATTTGTTTTTGAGCTATCCCCAAATTTTTAACCATAGTATGGCTGTCAATATTTATGCCTATGGTTTGTAGGAGTTTATCACATTCAGAATACATTTTATCTTGATTAATTATTTGTACATTTAAGATTTTGCGTTTTATTGGTTCGTTTCCAAGAAAAATATTCTGGGCTATATCCCTATAAGGTAATAAATTAAGCTCCTGATGAATGATACCTATGCCAAGTTTTTCAGCATCTTTTACGCTATTCACAAGAACTTCATTACCCTCTAAGAATATTTTTCCGCTGTCCTTTTTATATACACCACTCAAAATTTTCATTAATGTAGATTTTCCTGCTCCATTTTCACCTAACAGAACGTGAACTTCGCCTTTTTTTACTTCTAGATTCACGTTATCAAGAGCTTTTACACCGGGGAATTCTTTGCTTATGCCTTCTAGGCGCAAGATTATATCCTGATCGCTCATTGTTTACACTCCTGAGGTTCTTGGTTGTTAAGGCATTACTAAGTTGTGCTTTCTAACGCGCCTTAACAACCAAGAAAAATTATTTTTTCAATTTCGCCAAATACTCGTCAATATTTGACTTATCAACTATCGTTGTATCGATAATAATGCGATCATCTATAGGCTCACCGTTTAAAAACTTAATAGCAGCTTCGACGCCGACGTATCCTTGATCATAGCCTCTCTTGTCACATGTAAGAGTCATTTTACCTTCTTTTATTGCCTGTAGTGCGTCTGCATTTGCATCAAGCCCAGCAATGAGAATTTTGCCTGTTAATCCAGCTTGATCGACTGCTTCAACTGCTCCCATTGCCATCTCGTCATTTGATGCAAAAATAGCATTAACATCCGGATGTGCTTGCAAAAGATTTTGAGTTACCTGCATCGCTTCAGCCCTATTCCAATTCGCAGTTTGAGATGCCACTATTTCAATGTCTGGATATTTTTTAAAGGTATCCACCGCCCCCTGTTTTAGATCAATAGCACTTTGTGCACCTGCTTTTCCTTCAAGTACTATAACCTTACCTTTCCCTCCTAATTTTTCAGCCAAGGCTTTTGCTACTTTAGCTGCCGCATCATAGTTTTCTACAGCAACAAATGTTTCAACTTTTCCGCCGCCAACTTTAGTGTTCACATTGATGACAGGAATATTGGCTTCATTTGCTTTTTCGACTGCCGGAATGATGCCCATGCTATCTGCGGGTATCAAAACTATTGCATCTACGCGCTTAGTTATCGCATCTTCCACAAGCCTTATTTGCTCTTCATTATTATCAGCTTTTAAAGGAGCTAAGGCAGTAAGTTCAACTCCATAATCTTTTGCAGCAGCTTCAGCTCCCTCTTTTACAGAAATCCACATTGGATTAGTGAGATTTTTTAAGATCAGAGTTATTTTATACTGTTTCGTTTCTTCTTTTGGCGTTTGTGATCCTTGTGAAGTAGATTCGGTAGTTGATTCAGTCTTTGTTCCGCCGCAGCCAGTCAACATAATTAAGCAAACGACCATCAAAATTACTATTAGCTTTTTCATTAATCTTCCTCCTGTTAAATAAATCTAATTTTCGGTAAATTTATTTACTTTTTTCTATATTAGTATTTGATTGCACCTCCTCTTTCGTTTCTTGGTTGGCTGTTTAGTATATTCATTATCATAACCTAGCCAGTAAATGATTTAGGTTGCCCAGATGATAATCTTTGCTTTCTGCTATATGGTACTTCATGAATTTTTCCGCTTCTTCTTTGTTTCGTTGCTGGATTTGAGAGAACAAGTTTTCATGATGTATCAAGGTAGTTTCTGAACGTTTTTCATCTTTTTTTGTAAGGTTTGTTATGCGCTCCACCTGGGAATTTATACCTTCCATTATGCTAATTAACTTCTTATTTCTTGCACCTTCTATAATTATGTTATGGAATTTCCTATCTTCTTTAACAAACTCCTCTATATCACCACTTTCTTTTGAGTGCTTTAAGTTCTCTAACGTATCACCTAATTTTTTTATTTCTTCGTCGAGCGCATATTCACAAAAAAGTCTTGCCGCCAGGCTCTCTAGGGCCCACCTTACATCATATATTTCTGTAATCATTTCATAAGTTATATTTGACACTAGTGCACCACGATTTTGCATTATATTTACTAACCCATCATTTGCAAGCTTCAGAAGTGCTTCTCTGACAGGGGTTCTGCTTACATTAAGCATGTCACATAAATCTCGCTCATTAAGCACTTGTCCAGGTTTCAGTTCATTGTTTATTATTTTTCGCTTTATTTCTTCATAAGCAAAAGCTTTTTTTGAAATTTCGTTTTTGTAAGCGTCAATGCTATAAATATCCATAGTTTGCAACACCCTTTTTGAATGATTTGTTAAATTAAATTTTTTGGTATACATTAGGTATTTATCTAGTGTACATATTCGACATAAAATTATAAATTCCTTCTTTAAATAAAAAATTCTTTTAATTGATATGTTTTTAACAAATTGACAACATTAGATATTTGTATCAGTTGCAAAATACATTGTCAAAGGCTTTTTCTTTCTGATATAATACCATTAGACTTTAATAGATACAGCTTGGGAGGATAGCTTAATGGATGAGAGGATTAGAAAACTTGCATTTATGGGACTTTTTTCCGGATTATTAGTTATAGCAACTGTAGTGCTGCGCTTTCCGGTTCCTACATTTAATCTTTATTTTAACTTAGGAGAAGCCGTTATTTACCTTACTGCGCTGCTGTATGGGCCAGGACCCGGCGCTTTGATAGGAGGTATTGGTTCTGCGCTATCCGATATTATCGGGGGATATCCTGTGTGGGCCCCTATTACTTTTATAATCAAAGGTCTTGAAGGTTATGTGGTAGGTGCTCTCGGGAAAAAAAATAAGTATCTTGCCATAGTCGCCGGGGCCATTATAATGATGGCAGGCTACGCACTTGCGGCAGGTATACTATATGGAATCGGAGCTGTGCCGGTAGAGCTTGCCGGAGATTTTGTTCAGGTATCGGCCGGTGGCGTTATTTCGCTTTTCTTATATAATAGGCTTAAAAATATTACTTTCAATGATGAAGACAGATTTTGAGGTGAGATTCTAATGTTTAAAACAGGAAAGGTTCCGCCGGAAATTTTAAAATCCAGTGTTTATCCGTATACCGGCAAGCTGAGAGATGAAGTGTTGATACACTCAAGCTTTGGAGAAGATTGCAGCATTATAGATTTTGGTGAAAAAGTAGCCGTTTTGTCTACCGATCCTATAACCGGAGCTGATATTCAAAGCAGTCGTCTTGCAGTTTATGTATCTTGCAATGATATTGCAGCATGCGGAGCAGCACCTCTTGGCATTTTAGTTACACTGCTTTTACCTTTAGGCGCAGACGAAAGCCTTCTTGAAGAATTGATGAAGGGAATAGACGAGGCGGCAAAAAGGATAGATGTAGAAATTCTGGGAGGCCACAGTGAAATTACTCCCACTGTTTCAAAATCCGTTATATCCACCACAGCCATAGGAATTACGGATAAAGACAAATTTGTAACATCTTCAGGTGCAAAGCCAGGCGATGCCGTAATTGTTACAAAAGCTTTAGGTCTTGAAGGTTCTGCAATACTTGCTTCTGATTTTGAAGATTTCCTTGTTAGAAGGCTTCCAAAAGAAATAGTTGCGAGGGCAAAAACCTTTATTGAGCAAATCAGCGTAGTAGATGAAGGAATAATTGCGTCAAGAGCAGGCGTTTCGGCTATGCATGATATAACTGAGGGCGGATTGTTGGGAGCCTGCTATGAAGTTGCAGAGGCATCGGGTGTGGGCATTGAAATACAAGAAGAACTTATCCCTATATTACCTGAAACCAAGGAAATATGTAAAGTTTTTGATATAGACCCCTTAGGCCTTATTTCAAGTGGCTCTATGCTAATTTGCACTTCTAGACCAGATAAAGTCATAACAGAATTAGAAAATGCAGGCATCATTGCCACGGTGATAGGAAGAATAATTCCTGAAGGCAAGTTTATGATTTCTTCAGATAAAAGAAATCCCATAATTCCCTTTGAAAGGGATGAATTATATAAGGCTATTGAAAAGGCAAAAGGTTTTGCTGAAAATTAAAATCAACTCCCTTGTATCAGCCTACTTGGCAATTTGCAGGGGAGTTGATTTTTTAAAGGCTATTTTAAATTATCACTTCATCTTTTTCGTCGTTGCTTCTTTCCTTGCAATACTCTAAATAGCGCTTGTAAGAGGTGCTAACGAGGGCTTTATCTTGGCTGTATGTTATCATGTCAAGAGCCTTTTCAATAGGATAAAAGCCTCCATCTGAAAAACCAAGCTCCGTATTCGGAGTACAATCTTCAGATAAGGCTTCCATCAAAAACCATGTTATTTGGTTGCATACAGGTTTTTGCCTTGTTACTGAATAAAATTCATAACATGTTTCTCCTACGCATGAAACTATGCGAGCATTAACTCCTGCCTCTACTTTTACTCGCTCAACAGCAACTTCCTGAGCAAGCCTGCCTGGCCTTATTACTCCCTTTGGCAGTACCCATTCTGACTTCTCGTTTTTTAATATCAGCACTTTGTCTTTAAAAAAAACTACACCACCGGCACAAATTCTTGTGAGCATTGATAATATGCCTCCTTTGCCTTATTTTTTATATTAACTTGACTTTCTGGCAAAACTATCTTCACACAAACTGTATGAAGTTACTTAGGAGTTCGACGCGCTACCCTTAAAATCCTGCTTTTTTAAATTTTAAATTACAATCTATAATTTCTCGCGGCTGACAAATTTTCTGATGGCAGGCCTTAGTCAAGTTCAATCAGGTAAGGCTATATATGTATTAATAAACGAAAGGTATAATGGCAAGATAGTCTATCGGCAGGCTTGTTATGTATTAAAACTTTTGTACATAAAAATGGCTCCTCGAGCAGGATTCGAACCTGCGGCCCTTCGGTTAACAGCCGAATGCTCTACCGCTGAGCTATCG